>PDOX01000010.1 GCA_002746475.1 candidate division SR1 bacterium | reverse complement strand
TTGTTTGAAAAATATACATTGTAAGAATTGATAATTACGCTAGAAGTATAGATGTTATTGGAATTATTCCATACCATTACACTATTTAATACATCATTACAATTTTCTTTGACATGAAAACTATAGAGTACATTTTTTATATTATAAAAGACAAAAAAACTTAAATAACAGTTTTCTACTCACCAAGCACATACATCAGTATACAAAGCATTTTCTGTTTGTTCATTAATCAATCAGTAGGTATATCTTCTCTAATATTATTATCTCTTTTTCAAGCAAATTCTGATAAAGAAACGAGTTTTCATATCTTCCTCTTTGTTTCTGGATATCTTGTAATATCTCAATTAACTTTATATAAATTTACGGGAATCCAACTCGCTATCTCTTTCACAAACTCCCTCCAAGGTGTCTGTCTTCTCTTATTTTGAATTTTCTCCTGTCGTACTTTGAGTCTATGAGGCATGAAATATATATACTACAATATAAAAAAAATTCTACTTAAATGTAAACCCTAACTTGATTCTGTCTAGCCAGTGGAGTTTCGGTAATGGAAGTCCATGCTTCATGAGAAAATCATATTCCATCTTAACGATTTTATAGTAGTTCCCTTCTTTGTCTTGGATAACTTTTTTGAGTATTTCAGGATCTATCCATCGTTCAGCTCCACTATCTACTTTTGGGACCTTGTTTCCAATTTCAGAGATGGGATACCCTGACCCCCTCTTTAGCAAAGAGGGGGAATTACTCGTTTCCTTTCCCGCTTCGCTTCCCCCTTTGCTAAAGGGGGATTGAGGGGGATTTACATACACGATTTCCGCACCCTCTGGAATATCCACTTTGATTTTTTCATCTCTTCGTAGGTATCCTTCTGCTTCCACTTCTTCCTTGGTAAAAGTATCATCAATGAGATAGGCAGCGGTATCGTTAAAGTAAAATGGATTCATACTTCATGGAAAGAATTTTCATAGGGTTCAGTCTTTCTCCATCTGCGTAAAGATCTCATCAACTTTATCATGTCGTTCTTCTTTGGTATATTGTTTGTTTAGGATACAGTAGGACTTATTTTTTAGCCCGATACAGCCAAGGCAGTAGGAACAGTTTTCACAAAAAATCGTATAATACATACTGGATCATGAAGAATTATAATTACAATATAAGTGTTCTCATCGCCCTGCTGAGATTGCAGAATAATTAAAGTTTTCTAATTTAGAGGCACATTGAAAACAATTATACATTTCTTGACAAGCATCTTTTCATCATACCATAATGAGATTTTTCCCGTTTTTTATTTGATGTACTAAATATCCATTTTCAATATTATCTGAATGTGAAATTGCAGATCATTCAATATTTTCACTAGCGATATTTTTTCATATAGCATTTAGAGTAGCATATCTTTCTGCAAAAGATTTTTTTTCTTTTAGGATCTTTTCTTTTTGGATATAATATTCTTTTTCTTTATATTGCTTATTGTTTATACAAAAGGTTGTATGTTCCAAGTTATTACAACTGATGCACTCTCTACAATTTACAAGGTTATCTGAAAACCAAATATTTGAGGAATTAGTAATATATCTAGAATAAAAAATATTGTGGGAAGTTGTAATTCAAGAACAGAAATAAATATTATGAGATCAGCTATTAACAGCCACAGAATTTAAAATATTCGTATTATTATTTTTTACAGAAAAACTATATAGCACATTTTCACTTCAAAAAGTAATATTACTGGAAAGATAGACATTTTTTACTCATGCAAGAGAATCAGCATATTCTGAATTTTCATTTGTCATATACTTAATTGTTGCAGGAAAGGTGATATTTTGTATCAATTTGCTAAAATTTCAGAAAAATGATATATTAGAAGCTATAGTCAGTCATTTTTGCAATATTGTATCTCTTTGAGAAGAAAAACTCTCAAAGTCTTGAATATCTGATATTCTTCAAACTTCTGGGAAAATACTTATTAATCAATTATTTTTATAAAACATCAAAGGACTCCAACTTACCACAGTTTTGAGATAGGTTCTAAAATTATCTTTTTTAATCTTTTTTGCCATTTTCTCCTGTCGTTCTTTGAGTCTATGAGGCATGAAAACAATGATTAATGGTAAATTATTAATGATGAATGAAAGATATGCTTTTTTACTCAAACATCCTTTTCAGGTCTTCATCTTTGATCATCTCAAATTTCCATAGCGGATCAAAGGTGATTTCTAGATCAACTTCGTAGTGTGGAACTTTTTCTAATACAGCATTTTTCACCATTTCCTCAAGCATATCTGCCATCGGACAGGCAGGAGTCGTGAAGGTCATCAAAATATGCACAATTTCTTTGTCGTTATCAACACGAACATTGTAAATTAGTCCCAAGGTATAAATATCAACCATCGGAAATTCTGGGTCGTAGACGGTTTTTAGCCATTCAATGACATCAGTTTTAGTCAGCATATTTTGTAGTCTTGAATAAAATGATGTGGAGCAAGATGAAAATTGCTAACAATACCACTCCTAAAAGCGTTGTTCGTTGGGTCAAAATAATCAGCAAAATATTGATAAGGATATATATTCCAAACAAAAATGAAGATTTATAACTATCTTTTTCCAGACGTAAAATATCTGTTTGCTCATCATTGATAAGATACAATACTCCCAAAAATACAAAAAAACTGATCCCCCATAAGGTAATAAACAACCCAATAAATCATAGGATGATAGCAATAGCAGGATCTTCATAGATATTGATATTGTAATAGGTCAGGAGTGTCGTGATGATTCCCAACACAATTTTTACAAATGAAACACTGCGATAAAAATTATATTTTCCTAGTAGCATGATGATAATAGCTTATGTTAATCTAAATCAATGTTAATTTCTTCCTCATCAGTGTTCACCTCTTGTTCAGTAGCTGAATCAATATAGAAAGGATTGCTCCCCATCTCATAAAATTTGAGATATATTTTTTCCCATATCCCGAGTCCTAACGGTATCAACGTATATCCCAAAATTGGAGGGAGGATAATAGACAAGGTAATACTACTTTCAGACAATACTCCACCGCTATTAGATTTCCAAAAAATTGCGTACATCAGCATCACAATCCCAAACCCGAAGGTGTTTCCTACTAATGATGAATTTGCATAGTTTGGAGAGAGCGAGAATTCTACCACATTCATAGAGATAAAGATAGAAAGCAATACATGAAAAGCCAAAATAATAAAGAGAATTACTAACTGCGTAGAAAAGAGAAAATAGATTGGTCCAACTAGCCCTAAAATGATCGCATTCGTCAATAATAACAATCCAAAAACTTTTCAGACGTTATAATATTTTTTTGAATAAAAGAGATTATACGCTAATACTTGCAAGAAATTCCCAATAAATGATGACAAAAATCCAATAAATAGACACACAAACGAGAGGAGTGGGTTAGAATAGATAGCGGTGTCTGCATTGATTCCTGTCGCTTTCATAAATATTGATGATACGAACGACAAGATGATAAACATCAGTATCGCCACAATCACACCAACACTTAGTCCTACTCAGACTTTCCCAAATAATTCTCGTCATCCAGGTGCATAAGGTTGAATTTTTTTTAAATCAAACATTGGTATAATACGATAAAAGGTAAAATTTATTCTGCTATGTTTTTGCATGCGAGATGCTTCATATCATCATAGAGTTGGTCATAACGTTCTTTGTCTTCTGTTCCTGCCGAAATGAGATAAGCATCATCCCCATCTAAAAAGAACCCTTGGACAAAATACGTACTTGTAGTTTCATGCTCATATTCAGATCCTTTTACAATCAGAGGAATATCTTTTTCACAATCATCGAGCGTGGTCGTTTTATTGTCATTTTCTGAATGTCTCGGTTCGGTGATGTGTTCGGTATTTTTTGTGACAAAATCATTGATATCTTGATAGGTATTTGGCATCTTGAAAACAAGAATATTATCATCAAAGGTTTTATCTTCTTCTATGGTATACATCGCAAGCAAATATTTTTGGATGACAGGATCGAGTTCTTGGGTATTGCTGTTCTGATGAAAGGGAACTGGAGTATAGACACGTAATACATAATCATCTATAGTGATGACTGAGCTTGGTGCTTCTTTTTCACATCCAGACAAAAAAAACACGCTCCCCATTGCCAAATATCCTAGACAGCATAGATATCACGCATATATGATTTTTTTTGTTAGTTGAAGTAATTGAAGTATCTTTTTCATCATTTACATTACGATATAAGCAATAGCAAGGAGAATCCCAATACTGAGTCCCACAATAAAATATCTCGCATAAATTTTGTGCAGATATTGGGTATCATCAGATTTATCATAGGCCAACGTGATGAGGTATCCTATCATCAGTCCACAAAATATCAAATATCCTGGCACGAGAAATTGTTTGATCAAGATAAACGCTTCAGGAGAAAAGAGGAGTTTCCCTCTCACAAAAAAAATTCCGATAGCAATCGTCATGAAAAGAAATAATCCTTTGATAAGTTCAAATAATATTTTCATTGCTGATAATGAATAAACAAAAATAAACGAAACATACACCTCTCTTTTATCGTTTTGCCAACAAAAATCAAACTAAAATATGATGAAATATGCTAAAAGATGATAAAATATATAATAATAGAGTAAAAAAATAAAGAAAAAAATAACTGACCGTGCTGAAGGGCCAGTTATCTGTTCAAACTACTACAATTTGCTTTTTATATGAAGGCTTATCACCTCTCATATGCTCTGTATCATAAGACTTTGTCTCGTAATTTCAAGACAAATACAAGAAAACTTCTTCTTTTGTTCTATCCAAAAATTTAAAAATATATATAATATGTTGTAATAATAACAACACTCATACTGATTTATGCTTTTGTTGAAGTATCTTGCTGTGCTGTTTGAGGAGGTACTTGTGGATCTTGAACATTAGATTGAATATCAGCTTGAGTATTAACTGGAGTATTTTCTTGAGTATTTTCTTGAGTATTTACTTGAGTATGCTCTGGAGTATGCTCTGGAGTATTCACTGGGGGAGTGCTAGTATTTTGGGGAGTAGAAATATTTTTTAACGCAGTATTTGCTTTATTTTCTAATGTTGTCGCGGTGGCTTCAAGTTGGTTTCCTACTTTTCAAAGAAATTTTTCTACGCCTGCCAAAACTTCTTTTGCCGTATCTTTCGGCTGTTGTCCAGAAACTGTTGTATCGTTTTCTGTGTTTTTAGGGGTATACATCTTACCCGTCAAGGGATCAGGTTTCCCCATCATTCTTGCTAGCATGCTCATCAGCCCATTGATAAACTTTCCAGGTTTATTAGCGTTTGCAGATTCTTTTTTTTCTTGTTGATGTTTCTGTTCTGTGTTTGCTGGATTTTCTACAGGAGCTTTTCCATCAATGAGATCATAAGGATTTTGTTTTTGTATTGCTTCCATTGTTATAAAATTGTTATATATAAATACAAAATATACACATGGTATACTAAACTACATATTAAAGTATACTCAGAAAAAATAAAAAAGCAAATTTATTAAAAAATTTGGATTTAATACTTGATTACGATATAAAAATATTTATACATAGTGCGTATAGTATGTAAAAAAGTATTATTAAACATTTTAGTTTAGATTATATAGCGTGATCTAGATTTTATAATATTGTTGTATGAATTTCCCAAATATTGAAGATTATCTTCAAACACATAAAAATGATATAACCAAACCTACAAAAGAATTTGTAGATCATATGTTGGAAAAAATAGATGAGCATATTAATAAAAAATGAAGAGTACTTCTCCTTACATTGACTAAAAAATCATCAGAGGAAATTACAAACTTTTTGCTTTCTAAATGATACAAAGCATACTATCTTCATAGTGAAATCGATACGATGGAAAGATGGGATATTTTGACAAAATTAAAAACCTGAGTTATCGATATTATTGTAGGAATAAATTTATTAAGAGAAGGGATTGATCTTCCTGAGGTCTCTCTGATTGCGATTCTTGATGCGGATAAAGAGGGATTTTTGAGATCTAATACCGCACTTATTCAAATTATTGGAAGAGCAGCAAGAAATCCCGACTCAGAAGTAATTCTGTATGCTGATGTCTTTACTGAATCTATGATAAAATCTTTACGAGAAACCTATCGTAGAAGATCGATTCAACAGCAATTTAACCAAGATAATGATATTCAACCAAAAAAAGTTGTTTCTCATGTTAAACAATTACAGTCTGTGAAAACTGGTGCATCTACGGAACAATCTTTTATGAGTGTCCATAAATGAAAAAATAAGAAACTAAAAAGAGCAACTAAAGCAGAAAAAAGTATAATCACAAAAAATTTGAGAAAACAATTGGATGAAGCAATTCAATCTTGGGAATTCGAGAAAGCTGCTCTCATTAGAGATCAGATTAAACAAATAGAAGAAGAATGTTAAATTAAAATTAAAATAAATTAACGATTAATTTTACAATAGCATACGATAATATTGCAATGAAAATCATAATAATTGCAGCAATAATGAGATTATAAGAATCAGATCTTATCTTTTTATCTCATTGTGCTGTCATAATTTTAAATCCTCAATATGCTAATAGAATTAATCCAGTGAGCCCAACAAAAAACCATAAATATTCATTTATTGAGTCAATGATTCTTATGATATAATTTTCATTAGCGGTACCAGAAGCTTTAATATGAGTATTTTTAACATTTAAGTCACTTTGTCATCAATCTCCAGGATAATACAGATCTAATGCAAACGAAAACGTAGTAAGAAGAAAACAAAACATTCCTACACTTATTATTTTTACATATTTTGTATATATTTTTTTCATAGCTAATATATCCCGAAGTAAAACATTATATTTCTTATTTGTTTTTTTTCTTTTGAATTTTTTTATCAAGCAGTCATAACCGTAGTAGCTATTGATCTAATAATATTAATAAGGATAATACTTGATAATGCTAATACCAAACCGAGTCAAACATATGCTAATTTTTTTATAGATTCTTTTGATTTATAATCATCTCATCATATCACTTTTATTCCATAGAGTATTGCATTATAGATAATCATGGTTACAGAGATAGCTACTGTAAATCTCAGCAATATTTTTGCAATTCTCACCAACAAAGGAGGATTGTTTTTCTTTTTCCAATTCTCTTTTTCCCAAAACTTAAGACTTTCCAATTTAGAACTTGTCTGACTTCTAGTCAGAGATTGTCCCACATATTTTTTAGAATTCCCAATATCAATAACATAATCATTATGTAATGCTTTACTAAATGCTTTTGAAAGCAAATCATCTCAGAATCCTACACTGATGCATCAAAAAAACATACACAAGACAAATATACTTTGAAATATATGTTTCAGAAATTTTTTTTTCATACTATTTGCTAATATTATAAACAGATACTAAACAGACAAAACAATCAGACAATAATGATATAATAATTAGATAATAAACAAATTATAAATCATCTAGTAAACTATCTGCATCTTCCAATTCCTGTTCTCTCTGTGTCTGTTCTGTCGCTCTAATTTTCTTCATACGAGCATTGGCAGTATACATATCAAATTTACTCTGATATTTTGCTTTGATTTCTTTTTTCTTATTTTCATATTTTTCTTCAATTTCAGCAATTTTTTCTTTCTCTCTTGTAAGAATATCTCTAAGTTTCTCAACTTGCTCAGTATTCATCATTTCCATGAGATCAAACCAATTTTGTTTTTCTTCTGACTGTGCAAGAGATTTGGATTCTAAAACCAAAACAATAAGAGAAGCATCCTCTTCCAGATATTTAACTGGAATCTTATAGTTTTTTGCCACTTCATGTAAATGTTGAGGAAGTTGTTGTTGAATTAATGTAATGTATGCTGTCATATCTGTCATAATAAATTTTATAATAGAATTAAATTTTTATTTTATTAATGTTATGTTAACGTTATCTTAATATTACTTAAGATATTTAATTATAATTTTTCAAGATTTTCTAATGTTTTATCAAACCACTCATCAGCAATTTCTCATTCTTTTTGCGCGTAATGTTGTGCTTTATCTTGGATTTTAGGAACTTTTTTCATATTTTTTTTCATCCTACGAATTTGCGCAGGAGATATATATACTTTTGATCCTCATCAGAGATACGATTCTCAAATACTATTTCACATTACAGATATATATAATCTAAATCTTTTTTAATATTTTGCTATTCGACATTTGAAACCACACCTTTTGTTTGTAAAAAGCGTTCTACATTTTCTTCTTTTACAATACCACTATCTAGCAAAGCTTGAGCATAATTTTTTGAACTAATCATATTTTGTGTTCCAGGATTTTGCAAGATAATATCCAATTGATCTAATTCAAATTTTTTGATATTGTTTTTAATAGACGTCGTATTTAGCATTAATTCAAATACTCCGACTCTGGTATGTCCTTTTGCATGTTTTACCAATGATTGAGCCATGACTCCCAATAGAGAATGAGCTAATCTTTCTGCGATTCCATTTTGAATATCAGATGCAAAAAATGACATGAATCTACTAATAGTATGTGAAGCAGAACTTGTATGTAAAGTGGTAAATACCAAATGTCCAGTTTCAGCTAAATTAAGTACTGCTTCAGCTGTTTCTGCATCACGAATTTCTCCAACGAAAACAATATCAGGATCTTCTCTCATTGCTGATTTTAGTGCATTTTTAAATGACCAAGTATCATTTCCTACTTCCCTCTGAGAAATCAAACATTTGTTTTGGTTGAAAATAAATTCAATAGGGTCTTCAATAGAAATAATATTTTTCGTTTGATGCGTATTAATTTCTTCAAGCATAGAAATAATTGATGTCGTTTTTCCACTCCCTGTAGGTCATGAAATAATAAATAATCCTTGATCTTTATTGAGAACATTATTTTTTATACTATCAGAAATATGTTTAAACATTAATTCATCCAATTTTTTAGACTTTTTTGCAATCTTTCTCATGACTAATCCAATCTTTCCTGTTTTGAAAAAAGCATTTACTCTATACGGCGTTCCATGCTTACTCATATAGGCAAAATCAGCCTCCTTATCTCCTAAAAATTTATTAAATCTCTGAGGATTTCAGTGAAATAATTGCTTGAGAAACAATTCTAGTGTCTCATTGCTCAGTCTCCCTGCCTTTTCTTCGATGACAATATCACCATTGAGTCTATAAGCAATAAAATTCCCTCCTGAAAGATGTAAATCTGAGATATTGGGGTTGTCTTCTACCAAATCCAAGATAGAATCAATATCAATACCAATTCTTTCCATTATTATACATTAGATAATAAATATATTCTTTTTAATTTATACTTAAGTATAATCAGAAAACTTTTTTTGTCAAAAAAAAAGTCACTTTCAAATGACATTTCTCGTTTTTAATATATTTTCTATGTTATATGTTGTATATTATATATATTTAAGATATTCTTGATATTCCTGATATATCACTTATATATACTTAATCCATATTTTCTTTAAATTAAGATATTATGTTTCTTGACTAATAATTTTATGCATTACAGCGTTAATTAATTTTGGAGATCAAGTTTCATCATATCTTTTTGCTAATTCAATCATTTCATTGATCAAAATTTCTTTTTCTGTTCTTAACTCCTTCCATTCAATATATCCCAAAGCAAAGAGAGCTTGATTCATCATACTCATTTTTTCATATTCAAAGGAATCAACATATCTATTAACAGCAGATTTTATTTCTTCATGATAGTGGTTGATTTTTAGACCCACAGAAAATATATAATCCATATCAATGGTATCTTTACTCCATTGATCAAAAAAATTTACAATAATATAATCTAAAAGCTCATATGCATTTTGATTCAAAGTCTTTTGAATTTGTTGATTAAAAGCTTCTTTTTCTTCTCAATACTGTTCTTTTTCAGAGGCAAAAATATCATTAGCAAACAAAACATCAGAAATAATATTTTCTTGTTGAAAAGAATACAAAAAAAAGTTCCTCTGATAAAAGTAAGAGAGAACTATTTTTCTAGCATTGATTCTTGCCATTATATTCATAGAACGAGTAGTTTTGATAGAATAAATTTAATATTTACGAAATAAGTATATCGCAAAATTATGCATCAAGAACTTCTTGTTTTGATTTTGATTTAATAGTGACAACTTGTTTTCCTTTGTAATACCCACAAGTCTTACATACTCTATGAGGCAAAGTATTCGCACCACAATTACCACATTTTACAGGAGCATATTTTTTAGTAAGTTTTTTTAACATCAACCCTTCCCATGTTGAATGTCTTTTATTTCTTTGACTTTTTGAAATCTTCTTTTTTGGTCCAATCATTTTTTACAATCAATATTAAACAATAAAGAGAAAAGCTATTCCACTAATTTAACAAAATTATTTTGTTTCTTTCTTAGTAGCTGTTTTTTTTGCAGTAGATTTTTTAGCTGGAGTTTTTTTTGCAGCAGTTGTCTTTGTTGTAGCTTTCTTCGCAGCAGGTTTTTTAGTTGCTGATGCAGTAGATTTTTTTGTAGCAGTTGCTTTTGTTGAAGTTTTTTTCACAGCTGTCTTTTTTTCTACTTTTTTTTCAGATTTTTCAACCTTTGCAGGTATTACAGTTAAATATTTGTTATCTTCTGTAACAGAAACATACGTTTTTAAGTATTTTCTTCCATTAAAAGCAGCTTTTTTCTTTTTAGAAAAGAATACAAAACCATTTGCATTTGCATGGATACTAAAATCTTTACCCATATATACATTTTCTCCACATTCATATTTATTACCTTTTTGTCTGATAATAATATTTCCTTTTGCAACTTTCTGCCCTCCAAAAAGTTTGACTCCTCTATACTTTGGTTTCGAGTCTCTGAGGTTTTTTGCCGATCCAGCAGCTTTCTTATGAGCCATTTCCTATATTAAGTATAACAATTAAATATAACACATTATTAATCCAATCAAATATTTTTGCAAAAACAAAAATCACATCGTGATACACAGTATAATAATATAAACATCTTTTTCAAGAGGAAATCATAAATTTTATTTTCTCTCCTTATTACTAATTATAAGTATTACAAAATATTATTACAAAATAATGAAAAAGAATATTTTTTTACTTTACCACTGGAACTGGATACTGTTTACAGAAATTTTTTACTTCTTCTCTTATGCTTGCAAGTTTTTCAAGTCTAACAGCTTCGTCTTGTTCGCTATGACACTGGAATGTTCTGTGCATAAAATCTACGATTTTTTTAGTTCCTTCCTCGTCTACACCTCTGGTGGTCATCGCAGGCATTCCAATTCTCAGTCCACTTGGTCTAAACGGTGGATTTGGGTCATCGGGGATAGTAGACTTACTCGTAGAAATTCCCACTTCATCAAGTATTTTTTCGGCGTTTTTTCCATTTTCTAGTGCAGTATCTGAGAAGTCTAGAATAATCATATGATTATCGGTTCCTCAGGTGATAAGCTTATATCCTTTTGCGATAAACTCCTCTGCCATCACTTGAGCATTTTTCAGCGTTTGCTCTGCATAGGTTTTGAATGCTGGGGTTTGCGCTTCTTTGAGTGCAACGGCAATCGCAGAGATTGTATTCATATGGGGTCATCCTTGCACTCATGGGAAGACTGCTCTATCAATTCTGGTTGGAATATTTTCTATGGTATCTTCTGGTTTTTTGAGCGGATTTGAAACTACGCCTTTGCTTAATATCAACGCACCTCTCGGTCATCTGAGGGATTTATGGGTGGTCGTCATCATCACATGAAATCCGTAATCGAGTGGGTTTTTCAATACTCCCGCAGCAATTAGTCCTCCAATATGCGACATATCGGCAAACGCGATAGCTCCGACTTCGTTAGCTATTTCTACGAATTTTTCATAATCTAATTCTCTCGGATAGGCACTAAATCCTGCCAAAATAATTTTTGGTTTATGTTCATGAGCAAGTTTCCTCACCTGGTCAAAATCTATCTCCCCGTTGGGAAGAGTCTTGTATCTGATAAAATTAAACACTTTTGAGAGAAAGGTCACGGGCGCTCCGTGGGTGAGATGCCCTCCGTGGGTCAAATCCATTCCTAAAATTGTATCTCATGGATTCATCAGTGCCGCATAGATACAGACATTGGCTGCTGCACCAGAAAGTGCTTGGACATTAGCATGATCTGCGTGAAAAATTGTTTTTGCTCTATCTATCGCGAGTTGTTCGATCTGGTCAGTATTTTCTTGTCCGCCATAATATCTTTTTCATGGAAATCCTTCGGAATACTTATTTGCAAAGACGGTAGATTGTGCTTGGAGCACCGCTTGGGATTGATAGTTTTCACTGGCAATGAGCTCCATTCCTTCACACTGTCTCTGATATTCTTGCTCTGCAAGTTTTGCGATATTTGGGTCGGTTTGTTTGATATGAGAATACATGTGGGGTAATGGTTAATGATAAATTATTAATGATTAATTATTAATTATTAATGATTAATTATTAATTATTAATGATATTATAATTAATAGATATCTTTTAGTGTAGGGAAATATTTTATTTTTTCAACTCAGAGTATAAAAAATCAATACAAAAATGTAATAGTGAGATATTTTAAATCAAAAAGACTAGAAATATTATAAAAGTCAAAAGATATTTTTTATAAACAGAGAAAAAGATAGATTTTTTCCCTAAGATAACTATATACAAAATAAAATATAATGATTAGAATATTTTTGTTTATATTATGTTTATATTTTTTTTGCACTAATGCCAAATGATACAAGATTAAATATCATAAGAAATGTTTTGGGGATAGTTCTATCAATATTTATGGTTGTATGGATAGTAATTTTGTTTTTGGACAAAACATGAGGAAAAATATTCCTTAATATTCCTTTATTTTCTAATAATCACGCTAGTAGTAATCCAACTTCTACTGATATAAATACAATTGATGAAACAATACCACTATTACCAATTGAGGAAATTATAGAAAAAAGAAATTCAACAGGGATAAATCTTAGTACATGAGAGAGTGCTTTTGATATACCTATTTTGGATACTCATATTACTAGCACTCCTGATATTCTTGTGCCTTTAGATATTTCTGATAAAAAAACATCCGAAATATCTATACATTCGACTCTAACTTGAACTACAAGTTTTTTATGAAAGGAAAATACTCAAAGACAAACGCAAGAACAAATACAACAACAAAAAGTCACTACTAAAAAACAGGATAATGCTGATATTTTAGTAATATCAAGTATTGAGAAAAAAATACAAGAATATGAACAGAAACATAGTAATCCTAAAAATAAAGCTATTAAAACATTGGATATCAGTGCAACGACTGATAATAAAAATGAACAGCATCTCAGGAAAGAACATATTAAAAATCTTGAACAACTCTACAAAGAAAAGAAAAAAAATTCTGACCTAAAAAAACTTATTCAAGAATTGGTAAAAAATTATGAATTTAATGATGCACGAAAGTATCTTGAATCACTGAGTATTGATAAAAATATGTTGGTACATCCGCAATTATATATTTATACGTATTTTAATATTCTAGATTTATATTCTGTTGCAAAAGTTGATGAATTTAAAAGAAAATTACAAACAATGCAAGAATATCAACTGATATCAGACCAAGATGTTAATTTTTATAATGGACTTCTCCTGATAGCAGAAAAAAAATATGCAAAAGCAAACACAACTTGGAAGTCTGTCACTGATAAAAAATATACTCCTCTCATACATAGTATTCATACGATCCAAGAGAAGATTGCTAAAAAAAGAGATATCCCTCTTTATTATCAAGATGCTCTCGTAGGGCTAGAAATGCTAAAAAATGGATATTTTTCATTAGCAAAATATTTAGCAACTTCGTCATTTGAACAAAATAAAAAATATATTTTACCGTATCAAGTATTGGCATATAGCGCATTTTTAACAAGTGATCTCCACGAAGCAATTGAATATTTTCAGAAACTTACAAAAATAGATCCAGCTAAACATAATTCGTATAAATACATGATGGGAATATCATATTATTGGTTAGGGGATTATCCAAATGCTATCTTGCATCTCTCACAATTAAAAAATAGTCCTACGCTCAGAACAAACGTATTGAGATATCTAATTTTATGATATAAAAATATAAAAGATCATAAGAGAACATTAGAAATATATCAGGAACTTTTAGCAGAGAAAAAATTAATTGATTGAGATTTTGTAGATTTTTTTACTTTTATATTCGTTGTTCCTTATGAAAAAACAGGAAAGATTAATATAGATGAATATAGTTTTGAACTTGCATCATCATATATTCAGTCTTGTAAAAACAATCAACATATCGATAAAAATATCTGTCTTTTAGGAGAGATTGGTTTGCAAGTTGCAAAAAATCAATGGACTCCTGAATTACTAGATCAATTAAAAAAACTTGTAACAGTATATAATCAGAATTTCACACTTCAATTATTATGAGATTATTACTATTATACAAATTTTCACAAAGCAGCAAAAGATTATTATTTAAAAGCCACGCTTATGGCAAAAGACCTTTTAGAGAAAGAAATCATCCAAAAAAAGTTATTACTTTTAAGTAATGATACAGGTAACGATATAAGTAATGATGAAAAATAATCCTTTTTACTAACATTAAAAAAAATTCTGGTATTATATTTCAATAGTTATCATTTTATTTGTATAGATGTCTTGAAATGCAAGCTTTTTTGCTGTGAGTTGAAGTTGAATATCTTCTTCATCTCATTTTCAATAAAGATAATCACCGACAATCGGTAAGCCTTGTTTCGCAAGATGATACCTGATTTGATGGGTCCTTCCTGTCAAAATTTCGATTTCACAGCTCATCAAATTTGACGATTTTTCTTGTGAAGTTTGGGTATACGACAAAATTTTTGTCATTCCTAGTTTGATAACTGGATGCGGAACATTGGGAACAACATCCTGGATGATATAATAAGGCAATCATATTGTATCCCAATTTTTTACGCTTTTTCTTCATTTTTCAGTGAGATGACAGACGGCATGATAACATTTTTTTAGAGGGACTTTTTCTTTTTCTTCTCTGTTTTCTGCTCATGATTTTTGTTGAAAGAGTTGCTTGAAATGAGCGAGTCATTTTTCAGTTTTTGCAACAATCATCAGACCATTAGTATCTCTGTCTAGTCTATGAATCAATCCTGCTCTAATAAAATTTCAGATACTTGGAAGGTTTTTATAACGATGGTAGAGAAATCCAACGACAGATGGACTTGCAACATCTCGGATACTATTGGGATGAGATAATACTCACTTGGGTTTGTTAATAATGAGATAGTCCTCTTGCTCTAATACTATGGGAATCACAATATTTGGTGATTCTTCTAGCAATGCTGGTCATAGATATCTTTGCAAATCATCAATGACTATTGTGTCTTGATCTTTGAGTTTATAAGATTTTTTTACAGGTTTATCATTTACCATAATCCCTTTTCTTGTGATAATATGATGAAAAAAATTTCTAGAATAAGGGAAATGCTGAGTGAGTCGTTGATCTATTCTCTGAGATGGTCAGGTGAATATAATTGGAGATGTTATATGGTCTGTCATTGTTATGTTTTTTTCTGACATTGTATATTTGGTTAGAAATAATGTTGGAGGTAATTATTGAATGTTTTTTATGAGTAATCCTTTGTGATCTGATCATTGTAATTGAAAAGTATCGAGGGTAGCATAGCGTAAATTTTTACTTAAAAATACATGATCGATATGTGCTTGAAAGATTGGAATTGGAGAAAAATATCGAGTAAATAGTCAAGGATAGTATCTTGTGATATTATTAAAGGGGAGTGTGTTTAATGTTTTTTTGTAATATGCTGACCATGGAGTAATATTAAAATCTCCAACAATAATTGTCCTTGCATTATGAGAGGATTCATCATTTTGAGACAGAATATCTTGTGTAAATTTTATGAGTTGAGTATTTCTATTGTCAAAATATTCTGGAGAAATAGGAGCCGTCGTATGGACAACATAAAGATAGTATTTTTTGCCATTATGATGTATAGCAATATAATTATACCTCCAACTTCCTTGCTGAGTTTGATGATTTAAATCTTCTAAAGGGTATTTGCTGAAAACAATATTCCCTGCGTGGGTCTTTGACCGCTGTGTGATATTGGTATAGGGATAATGTTCTACAAGTGTAGGATAAAGTTTTGTTTTGTGATGTAATGAAAATTCTACAAAAGCAATAATATCAGGAGTATTTTTATTAATGTGTTTGATGATATCTTCTGTGTTGGTGTTTTTATAAAAAATATTTGAGAACATTAGGGTAATTCCAGTATTTGTAGACGGTGTAAGTTTTTGTTGAGTGGGGAGATAAAATTGTTTGATACGATTCCCATAGAAGAATATAAGGGTCCCTAATAACAAAATTAATATCGCAAAAAAGAGATCTTTGCTGGATATCCCCCCTTTTTTTTTAATAGTTCTCCGAAAGAAAACAACGGTGATAGCAAAAATTATACTTATAAAAAGAATAATATAGGGGCTAAAACTGAGCGCTAATTCATTAATCCAAAATTTTGGAAAAAAGTAAAAAAAACTCGCTAATAAAAAAGTAGGTAGTGCTAAGAGAATAATAATATTTCATCACATATATACGAAATAGTAAAGTAAAAAAATAGGATAAATAGTAACATAAATAATAGCATAGCAACACTATACTATTCTATTGAAAAAAATCAAGGATAGCTGATACGATGAGATAGCGTAGCTCTTGAATTTTAATAGTATTTAGATACTCTTACGGTGTATTTAGCGTAAAAATAAAATATTTATATAGTTAAGATAAAAATAAAAGGAATGTTGAGAAGTAGCTTGGAACCTCAGAAGATGAGGGGGGGGGGAGACCTTTAAAAGAAAAATAAATTTTAAGAAAAAGACTAGAAATCTAGCGTTTACGCTCGTAGAAATGTTGATTGTCATAGTAGTAATTTGAATACTCGCAGGGGCATTATTACCCAAAATAATGTGAGTAACATCTAGAGCAAGAGATACTAAGAGAGTAGCAGATTTGAGAAATGTAGCCATGGCGATACAAAGATACAAGATGGATACAGGGGAATTTCCGAAACTGGATGATTGTTGATGGCATGACAAGGGTGCTTGTTGATTTTGCACTATGTTTTGAGATATAAAGAGATTACAAGGAAGTTTGTCAAATTATATCCAGAAAATTCCCAAAGACCCTCAAAAAAATAATACTATAAAAATTCATTATACTCCAATAACTAATGAAATGGCATGAAAGTGGTTTAATAATGATACGTATTGGCATTGAGATCATCGAAAAAAATGATGACATGCCCAAAATCCATGAGAATATTTATACCAAATATTTAAATATCATTGAGATAATTCTTGAGGAGCAGTACTTGTTGCAAAAGTAGAAACCCCATCCTCAGCAAATTATATTTTGTCTAATCCAAGACATCATTCAACACCATGAGGGGCTTGGAAGCGTCCAGGTATAGATAGTTCTGGATGTTGGGAAAGAACACAAAATCAAATGGAAGAACTTTATCTCTGTTCTTCAGTAAAAAAAGTAGAAAAATGACAAGAAGAACCAGCAACAGCGGATAATTCTGAATGTGCATATTCATCAGAAGACCAGCTTTTCTATGTTATGAAAATTTAGCAAGGTATTCCAGATAAAAATATGGAAAAGCTGATGAAAAGGAAAATATCTTGTAAAAATGCTTTGTTTTTATATCATTTATCTTATTAGATTGGAACTAAAAATTTATATTTACTCTATAAGGTATAGCATATTTGATGTTTACACATTTACATTGACATAGCACCTTTTCATTTTTGGAGGCGATTGGGCAACCTGCGGATATTGTGAGCAAGGCGAAAAGTCTTGGGATGCAAGGGATTGCGATTACTGACTTGGGAGGGATGTATTCTGCAATAAAACTCTATCAATCTGCGAAAGCGCAAGAGATGACCCCGATTTTGGGAGTTGAACTTGGATTTGTGGTTGATATCGTAGATTTTAGACCGCATCATGAAATAGGAAATATTTGTCTCTTGGCCTTGAATTATGAAGGATATTTGAATTTGATTAAGTTAGTTTCTATCGCGAATACTGAAGGAATTGATGGCAGGGCAAAAATTGATTTGAAGCATCTGGAACAGTATTCGAGTAATATTATTGCATTTTTTGGTGGTGAGGAATCATGGTTAGGAAAGAAGATTTTGAAAAATGCTGATGAGAAACAGACAGAAGAAATTTTGCAGAAATTGATTACTATTTTTGGGAAAGAAAATGTGTTTTTGGAAATTATTGCGCAAGAACATAGTAAACTTCCAAATATAGAAAAGATTAATCATGCTGTTCAAACATTGGCTACAAAGCACGAACTTGGGGTAATTGTTGGAAATACCTATCGTTATATTAACAAAGAAGACAAAGAATCTTGGGAAATTGCACTAGCGATCAAAGATGTGAAGAAGATTTATGATGAAGATAGGAGGAAGCCGATTGGAGATTTTTCTATTCAGAGTGAGGAAGAAATTGTTGCAACGTGTCAGGCAAATGGATTTGCAGATACTGAAATTCAGCAACGAATTGCTACGAATAATAGCATTTTGGAGAGTGTGAATATTGAAATTGATATGTATCAATCACTTTTCCCTGTGCATCAGACGCCTGAAAATATTCAGGATTCGTGTACATTCAATAGAGACCTTTAGTACCCAAGACTGACCATGAATTAGGTTGGTCGTTTTTTTGCAAGGGTGTCATTTTAAGTGTTTATATTGTCACAATCCTGATACGATTCCAGAAAAATGAGGGAAGATGATGGAAGATGAGGAAATCATCGCATATATCAATAAACAGAGAGGATATATCAAAAACTGAGGAATAACTTTTTCTGGTGGAGAACCTACATTGCAAGCTAAAAATCTCATTCCTTTGTTTAAGAAAATTAAAGAAATGGGCGTGCATATCTGTATTGATAGTAATGGATTTATTTTGACTCCTGATGTGAAAGAATTGTTGAGCTATGTGGATTTAGTATTGCTAGATATCAAGCATATTGATAATGAAATGCACAAAAAACTAACCGGGCAACCGAATGTACATACTTTACAGATGTTGGAATATTTGGAGAGTGATGAAAATAGAAAGCATAACAACACCAAATATTGGGTGAGACATGTCTATGTTCCGTGATGGACAGCGATAGAAAAATATGTGCATCAATTAGGGCAATTTTTGCAGAATAGAAAAAATTTGGAAGAAATCACTATTCTTCCTTATCATACGCTTGGAGTAGAAAAATGGGAATCAATGGGATGGAAATATGGACTTGAAGGAGTAAAACCACCGAGTGCAGAAAGTGTAGCAAAAGCAAAAGAAATTTTAGCGAGCTATGTAGATTGTAGAGTGAGGTAAAAAAAGAACGTATATCTACGAAGTTTATATATAGTATACTCAAATATAATATAAATATTTCTTTATCTCTTGTATAGTATTTTGATGAATAAAACAGTAAACATTATTTTAGGAATTATAGCAGGAGTGATCATAATTATAGTAATTCTTTTTGCACTTAATATTCTTTCGTATACTGCATTTACTGCACAGACAAGGAGCTTGGTAGAAGTCCAGATAGAAAATAGCGAAAATACTAAAAATACTGAAACCATCAAATTTGAAAATTATGAAGAAAATAATGATACAAATAATGATAAAAATACTGCAGTAAAAAACTCAGAAAATGTCCTAAACTGTGATGCAAGTGACAATGAACTTTTACAGTGTGCAGTACCGTTGGAAGAATTTACCTCTTCTTAAGCACCAAACTCACTCCATATAATATAATCAAAATCCCTACAATCAAAGGACTTGATGGAATATCAAGATAATAGGCTCCAATAATTCCTCCCCAAATCGCGATGATCCCAATAATGATATTGCTCCACACGATTCCAGCAAGGGTTCTTCTGATATTGATACTCGCCAAGGTCGGAAGAGAAAAGATCGCAAGAATCAGCACAATTCCAATAATTTTTGTCAATGCCACAATCACAAAAGCAATCAGGACCATAAAGCAGTAATACACCAGTTTGTATGGAATTTTTTGGATACGAGCAAATTCTGGATCATAACTGAGAATAATCAGCACTTTCCTAAAAGATCCTAAAAATACGAGAGAGAGGAGGGCTAATCCTCACAAAATCCAAATATCCATCGTACTGGTAAACAGAATATTTCCAAATAGATAGCTCTGTAATCAAGCGGTATATCACGGAGAGAGATACAAAAGCAAAATACCTAAACTCATTCCGCCTGCCCAAATCAGCGAAATCAAGGCATCATGGTGTTGTTTATGTTTCTGTGCAATATATCCCAACAATAATCATAAAAACGGCGCTAGCAAATACGCTCAATACATGGGTAAAGAAAACAGCAGATAGCCCAACCCAATTCCAGCTAAACTTGCATGAGAAATCCCACCAACAGCAGAATTTAATTTCTGATAATACACAAAACTTCAAAAAATTCCAGCAATAATAATTCATAGGGTTCAAACGATGAGGGGAGTAGAGATAATGTCTCGCATTGGGTTGTTATAAAAAGCTAAAGAATCCTAATAAAATAATCAAAACACAGCATAAAAAAATCTTTTGTATTATGATATTCTTGTTATATTTTCGTTCAAATATATGAGGAAAGATTTTATATGAAAGATACACCATGCCAAACAAAAGCAATGGTTGTATCCCATTAGAGAGAGTATCCACAACTACCACAGGGTGATAGAGAAATAGAATACTTAATACAACATACCCAATAATGAAGAACAGTTCATTACATATATTTAAAATAGCAAATATAGCTCCTTGTTTTTTGAGATATTTTATTGTAGAAAGTACAGTTTTCTTTTGTAAAAATCGGTAACTTGTTGCTAAAAAGATTCCTAAATGTTGCCAAAATAATGCAACTCAAATATTATCCGCTATTTTTCATCAGAGCTTAAAAACCACAAAACTGAGTGCATAACATACAACTGAAAGAAGAGTAAAATATAATCATTTGGTGTTAAATTTTTTGCTTTCATGGTCTCGACTAAAAAAGAGTGTACAGATAACAATCGCTAACATGAGTAGTATCTTTATTCATGATAAATACTCATCAAGAAATACTACTCAAAACACATAAACAAATATCGGAATACTTTGTAATACTGGGACAATGTTCTCTACTTTTTCATGCTGTAACGCTTTAAAATAAGGAAATGCGGCAATTCAATTTAATATGCCAGCAAGGAGCAATATCAAAGAATGCATAGTGAATTGAATATCTTGAACAAATATTATCCCTAAAATGATTGCAACTACGAGTGCAATGAACCCTCCAATAATCATCAATGTTCAGGTAGCATTATGTAAGTCTCAATCATGTTGTTTAGTAGCTAACTCTTTGGTTAGGAATGTATCAATCAAACCTCATAGATTAAACAATATTGGAGGAAGTATAACCCATAAAATAGACATGCTTTTTTAAATAAGAAATGATAAAGTTTATAAAGTAACAAAGCTTTTCCTTAATGCTGATGATGACAGTCAGGACAGATATAACTTTCATAAATCAATTTTTCGGTAATATCTTCTGGTCTGTGCGTATGGAGATGTCTATTTACTCCAAAGACAATGGTCGCATACTTTTTCAACAAAAAAATATCATGACTCACAACGATCAAGGTCTTCCCTTGTTTGTGTAGTTGCTCAAAAATATTAAACACTTCCTTTTCTCTATGAATATCAATATTTGAGGTCGGCTCATCAGCGATAATAATATCTGGATCTTGTACCAAAGCTCTGGCAATCAAGGCTCTTTGTCTTTCCCCACCTGAAACCTCTGAAATCAGATGATCAGCAATATCCGTCAGTTGAAATTGTTCCAACAGTTGATTGATTTTTTCATGAGGAGGCGTGGCGAGAAAATTCCAACCATGCGTTGCTCCACTTTCTACAACTTTTCTAATACTAATAGGGAAATCTTGGGTAATAGCGCTAAATTGAGGAATGTATCAGATAGTACCCCCCTTGTATTCCCCCCTCGTAGGGGGGAGCCCCTCTCCTTCGAGGGGAGGGGTTTGGGGTGGGGTAAGTATCCCCTTTTGTGGTCTCAAAAACCCTAACATCAATTTCAATAGCGTAGATTTTCCACCTCCATTTGCTCCAATAATCCCCACAAAATCTCCTTGCTGAATAGCAAAAGAAATCCCTTCCAGCAGGGCTTGTTTGCTATCATATCTGAAATGCAGATTATTCGCTGTGATGATGTGCTGTCTCATCGTGTTCATGGTGTTTTTGTATGTGGTCTTGTGTGTGTGCATTTTGTGAAACCAAGGCATATAAAGAGGAAAGATTCGTTAAAAGATCTTTTTTAATTGGATTAAAAACTTGAGTAGTAATCCCTTGCTGAGTCAAATATTCAATAAAAATTTGAGGAGTTTGCGGATCTACAAGCACGACATCATAGTCAGTATCAAAATGCTCTAACACTTTTTCAATCATTGCACTCGTTGTCGCTTTCCCATGCTGTTGGAACGCTATGACATCCAGTCCCATTTCCTCAGCAAAATATCTAATCGAAGGGTGATAGATATAGAGATGCTGATGTCTATGTCATTCAGAGGCGATAGCCGAAGAATCTATTTCCTTTGATTCTGTGGATTGGATTCTTCACTCCGTTCAGAATGACGAAACTTTTTGTCCTTCTCTAATATTATTAAGCTCTTCCAAGAATGCTTTTAAGTTATTAGTATAGTATACTTCATTGATACGATCTATTGAAGTAAGGTAATCAGCAATATTTTGAGCGATAATTTGAATATTTTTTTTAGAAACCCAATAATGCGGATCAAACGCTCCATGGGAGTGTCATTCAGAGGCAATAGCCGAAGAATCTATTTTCTTTGAAGCTGAAGCAGTAGACTGGATTCTTCACTTCGTTCAGAATGACGAAATTTTATGTTCATAGGTGTCTTCATCCGTTATTTTATCTCCACATCCAAAAACTTGGATTCAAGGAAAATCAACTTGAACAGTATAGTCATGCGTATCTCATTTGCTCTCATCTACACATTTTTTTGCCGTAAAGACGACTTTTGCCGTAGGTCAATCAACTCTTAGATTTTCTCAACTTTGAGTAATACTGATCGCTAATGGATCTTGTCTTCCTTCAGGATTAGTATAATAAAGTTTTCAGTCTTCCACTTCAAGGTGCCAAAAGGGTTCTACTCAAAAAGCATTGAGCGTATAATGATGCTTTTCATCATCATCCATCAATAATAATATGATATTTTTGCTGATTTCTACGATATCAAGATCAGGATTCATTGTTTTGATATTTTCCAAATACTGCTTTTCAAAAGCAAAAGTCCCATTGACAAGATACGCCTTTGCACCAGCAATTTTTTTGAGGTCTTTGGTGCTGATTTCATATTCTTCTGGACTGCTATTTTCCTTCACAATACTATATATTTCAAAACGCTCCCCAGCGATATGTTCAGCAATGTCTGCAATCGGAGGGATGCTTGTGATCAAAACTTGTTGTTCTTTTTCTTTTACATTGTGGGCTTGCTCTTGGGTGAGTGTACATCCACTCAGTCCAGCAATTCCAAAAATAACAAATACTGCGAGTAATAATTTTTTAAGTTTTTTCATTTGGGTATATTACAAAGTTAAAATATCTATATTATAATTTACACTTTTCACAACATGTCTTGTGTTGCTTGCTCCACTGCAGGAGGGTAGAGGTGGAGATATGATATTTGCTTGCAACTTTCCTTGCAGAAGTTTTGTCATGGAGATAATCTTGGACGACTGTTTCTTTGAAACTAGGATCATAGCTTTTTCTCGTTCCTCAACTATGAAATTGTTTATCACATGATTTGCATTTATATCTCTGTCCTCAGGAACTCAACTGTCCATTTTTCACCACCGTTCATTCTTCACAAAAAATACAGGTTGTCATCTGTGTTATATTAGTAATTAAAAAGATAGATAAAAAATATATAAAAAAATACTATATCCTCAAAACAGATACAGTATAGGAATTTTATCCTCAAAATCAAGACAGAAAATATGAAAAAAAGTATATAAAAAACAAAAAAGACTTGACATTATATATATATATATTGATTATAAACAACTCGTTAGAATTTCTAACAATGATGTTATTTAACAGTTTCAGTTTCCACTAAAAAAATAAGTATAATAATTAAAATTTAATTGGTATGAAGAAAATAAAATTAATAAGTAGTATTCTAATTTTAGTATTTTTCGCTTCTTGTGAAAAAGAAATATTAGAAATAAATTCTATTGCACAGAGAGTAACAATAGAAAGTGATGTGTCGTCTGATACTATTGTATTGGATGAATATGAAAATCCTGATGGTTATGTATCAGTAAAATACAAAATTATAGGATTAGAAAAAGGGGAATATTTTGAAATGTATTCTTCACATAATGGTAAACCAGAAAAATTGGTTATTCTTGGTGAGGAGTACCAAATCTTTGATAAAAAAAACAATGAAGTCTACTATACTTTTTATGTAGAAGAGTATGAAAAAAGTTCTCATAAAGATATTAGGACAATTTTAAAATTTAAATTTTCCGATGGATCCGAAAAATGGATTGAGAAGAAAGTAAAAATTAAAATTGATTCATCCCTTTACAAGATGAGAATTACTCCAGAATTTTATATGGAGTTTGATGATAAGGAGGAGCGAGAATTTGTATTATCTAAGGGACAAAATTTTCAAATGAGAATTTTGATAGACAATATAAGAAGACAAAACTCTTATATCGTTGCTCGCTATAAAGGATTTTATCAAGGAGAATGGAAAAGAACCTCTGTTATCGAAACTAATGAAGAGGAGCCGTTGTATGCACAAAGAAAGATCACTATTCCTTTTACAAAAGGTATTGATTTTAAAAAGATGACCATAAAGGTAGTCGGAAGATATAACGAAAGTAACTATATTAAATTTAATATTCGTTATAAATAACACGAGAAAAACTGAAACTAAGTTAAAAACATCAAGAAAAGGATACTTCTGTTTTCGGAAGTATCTTTTTTTATTATAAAAAAAGCTCTACCCAACCCAGTACCCAAATAATTTCCTTTCACGAGAGTAGTGTTGTTCATTGATATAATCAATAAGTCTAACACTATTTTACTAAAACACATATTTAAGTAAATTACTATTTTACTTGATTTTGTATTTTTAGAAATTAATTTTTCCCCAGAACTAGATAAATTTAATATAATTCTTCCACTTAACTAGATAAATCTTATAAAATTTGTATAGTTGTTGTTGATGTAGTATGTTTTATCTGACTCAAGAGGATAGATGAAATTATTTTCTCAAGGTTAAAGCAGGGTTTTATTACTCAATCCAATACCCAAATAAATTTTTCGCATCAAGTTTTTCTGCCACGACATTTACCTGATCTAAACTCACAGCTTCATAGGATGCAAGCATATCGGCAATGCTTTCTATTTTTCCATAGATCAGATGTTGTAGTCCTAAGAAATATCCGACTTCATCAGAAGTTTCCATCCCCATTTGGAGACTTCCCTTGATATATCATTTGATATTTTTCAATTCGCTTGCTGTTATATCGCCTTTGCTGGCTTTTGCAAGTTCTGCATAGATTTTTTCTTTCCCAAAATCAAATTTATCTTTTTGGATTCCTGCTCTAATAGTGAATTTCCCATAGTCCAGACTCTGTCCATACCCAGCATGAATATAGTAGCAAAGTCCCTCTTTTTCTCTGATCTCTTGAAACAATCTTGATGACATGTTTCCCCCCAAGATATACATCAAAGTTTTTGCAGGAAATCTATTCTCATCATTTCCATCAAATCCCATTGCAGAGATCACCAGATGATTTTGCTCGGTCCCTTTTTTGTAGCAGTCTTCCTGTATTTTTGGAAATGTCCATGCCAGGGGAGTTTTGCTTCCCGTGTGTTTTTCAGGTAGATCTGCGAATAATGTTCAAATTTGCTCTTCTAGTTCCGCTTGCTGATCAAGTTTCCCAGAGATGACAATGACCATATTATCTTTGGTATACAAGCTTTCTTTGTGTGCGAACAAATCCGCTTGCGTGATTGCCTGTACATTTTCTTCTCTTCACAGGATTGGTCTTCCATAGTTATTATCACCGATGAACGCAAAATCTGACAAATCCATGACCAATCTAGCAGGATTATCCTCATACATTCTGATTTCTTGGATCACTACGCCTTTTTCTTTCTCCATTTCCTCCTCAGGAAACAAAGGATTGACAATCATATCCGCCAAAATATCTAGCCCTTTGAGCGTAAATTCAGGAGCAGATTTGATATAATAGCCAGCATATTCATTACTGGTAAACGCATTCACTTCTCCACCAAAATTTTCAATGTTCTGTGACTGAATCTTTGCAGTAGGGTAACGCTTACTCCCTTTGAAAAACATATGTTCCAGAAAATGACTAATCCCGTTATTTTTTCTGTTCTCATAGACACTTCCTGCCTTTACCAAAATCTGTATGGTCGTAGAATTACTGCTTTCCATAGGGACAAACAGACAGTCAATATTGTTAATTTTTTTTAGAGTATGATGCATGAGTAATAAATAATATGATGATAAAAGTAATGAAACAAAATATAACAAAAAATGCTTTCTTCTAGAGAGAAAGAAAGCACTTTAATATGTAATATACTCAAGAATATAACTATGGGATAACTGGGATTCGAACCCAGGACCACCAGCTTAAAAGGCTGTTGCTCTACCGACTGAGCTATTATCCCCCAAGACCGTTTCTTCCAACGGTCCATATCTTAATGAATCAGCTCAAAATTTCAATAGATAATTAGATTAAACCACGAGTTTTTTTATATACTCTTGGACAAATCTTAACTCTTACTTTTGATCCATCTTCTAATGGTAACCACTTATAAATAAGATTTGGTTTATATTTTCTCTTTGTCTTTCTATTACTATGAGAACTATTATTTCAGGTTCTTGTTCTTTTTCCTGTTAAATCACATACTCTTGCCATGATTATTTCACATTAATTAAATTAAATTTTTTATTCAGCAGCTTCTTCTTTTGATTCTTCTGTTTGTTCTTCTCCTGCTGGATTAACATCTTCTTCAGACTCGTCTCCACTTCCTCATAATTTTGAAACAGTTATCAATGCTTGATCAGCATCACTTATTAATTCTACTCCTGTCGGCATTTTAATATCACTAAGATGAATAGTACTAGCTGCATCATCGATATTGGAAATATCAACAGTAATTTCTTTCGGTAATTTTGATGGGATAGCTTCAACTTCAATAGTATCTTTCAATAATTGAATTTGATATTCACCATTTTTTTCAATAGGAGCTTCCCCTGTTAAAACAATATTTACCTCTGTAGATACTTTTTCACCTTTTTTAATAGCAATAAAGTCTACATGCAAAAGGATATCAGAAACAGGATCTAATTGCATATCGTTGATCAATACCATTTGTTCAATACCATCTCCTTCTAAGGTAATAGGGGTAGATACTCCAACTTTCTTATAAAGTTTTATAAACTCTACTCTATCACATGTGAGATGCAATGGTGCCTCTATACTTTTACCATATACTACGAGAGGAATCAATCCTTCTTTTCTTAATTTCTTTACTTTTTTCCCTAGCACATCACGGTTTTGTACTTTTAATTTCATTATACTTCCATATTATAAAATAATTATTCAGTAGCTTCAGCTACTTCTTTAGATTCTGCAGTTTCAACTTTTTTTGAAGTATCAACCATTTTTTTTACCTTATCCATGAGATTAGTATTTCTTTCTTCAGCAGAGATGATACTTTTCATTCTTGCTCCTTTACCAACTTTATCTCTTAGATAATATAATTTAGATCTTCTTGTTTTAAAGTTATCTAACAAAATAACTTTTTCAAACTTATCAAATGAAAGAGGATAAATTTTTTCAATTGTCATACGTGCAACATTTCCTCTTACAGTGAAAGACCCATCTGGATGGTTTGGTTTTTTTACTTTCAATACCAAACATTTAAATTTCCATATTCTTTTATTATCTCCATCTCCTACTTGTTCATGAATTTCCAATTGCATACCTGGTTTTACTTGCAATATTTGTGCTTCATTTTTATTGTAGAGATCTTGTAATCTTTTATAATCCATTGTGCTA
Organism: candidate division SR1 bacterium; assembly: GCA_002746475.1. GTDB lineage: Bacteria > Patescibacteriota > Gracilibacteria > Absconditabacterales > Absconditicoccaceae > PDOX01. Next base: position 1,796 of record PDOX01000010.1, on the reverse strand, counting down.
ACTTTTAGAAATATCTAAAAAAAATTATTTTTGTCTACTATTTACAACTTTCGCTTTCCATTTTTTTTGCTGTTCAAGCATTTTTCTAGTATCCATAATTACTACCTTTTCTACTCTTGAAAGAGCTTTTCTTAGCTTTTTCTTAGCATTAGTTTTTAATCTTCACATATTATTTTACTTCTTTAGATAATAAATCTAACATTCCTCTTCTTTCAAAGACTTCTTTTATCTGATAATCAGCGATTCCATATCTTTTTATTCTCGCAAGTGCTTTTTGTTTGGCATCTTTTACCCAATTAGTCTCTCATTGTTTTGCTTGTTTTTTCAAGATAAGCATATACCAGTCAATCGCTTTTTGTAATTTCTGATTTGTAGCTTTTCTCTTCCATTGAATTTTTACAAGCTTTCTCTTTATTTTTCTTCCGTTAGTATCTCACATTATACACAGAGGTTAACACAATTTAAAATTTCTAATTCTATTATTCTACATATTTTAGTTAATATATTTTGCCATATATGCAAATGCTTTATTTGCATCAGCCATTTTTTGCGTTTCTTCTTTTTTCTTAACCGCAGCTCACTGATTAGAGTATGCAGCAAGTAATTCTTCAGCTAATTTTTTGTACATAGGTTTACCTTTTTTACTTCTTGCAGCATCAAGGATCCATCTTGTAGAGTAGAATAGTCTTTTTCTTGGTTTTACTTCTACTGGTACTTGGTATACTGATCCTCCAAGTCTTTTTGATTTAATCATTACTGCAGGAGATGCATTTTCTATTGCAGTTTGCACAACAACAGTAGGATTCATATGTCCATTAGATTTAATCTCATGCAAAGTATCTGAATAAATTTTTTTTGCTACAGATTTTTTTCCATCTTTCATAAGATAATTGATAAATTTATCAATCTTCTCGCTAAAATTTGCATCTTGAATTACTTTTTTTGCCATTCTTTCTTACAGATAATAGTAAATATTTTTCTATTCTTATTTTTTTTATGGTATTATTTTTTAGCACCATACAATGATCTTGATTGTTTTCTATCAGCCACTGGATTCGCATCATATTTCCCTCTCACGATATGATATTTTACTCACGGAAGATCTTTTACTCTTCCACCTCTTACTAATACCACACTATGCTCTTGGAGTGTATGAGACTCTCCTGGAATATATGCCAATACTTCTGCTCCATTAGACAATCTAACTTTTGCAAATTTTCTCTGTGCTGAGTTTGGTTTTTTAGGACCCATTACAGATACTTTCAGACATACCCCTCTTTTGAACGGTGCTGGATTAAAAACCTTTTTATTGTTTTTTAATTTATTTACTCCATAAAGCAAAACAGGAGACTTAGATTTTGTCTTTTTTTGCTTTCTTCCATTCTTAACTAATTGATTAATTGTAGGCATAAACGCTATTTTATTAACTTTAAAACAATACACACAAAAAGACGTGTGCTTTATTGTATAAGGAAACGGACTTAAAAATCAAGAGAAAAAACAACATTTTGATGTAATAAAAAATGAACTTGTATGTTTTTTGTATACAAGTTCATTTTTTTTAGTTTTTTTATCTATGATGATCATAATAATGATAATGAGATAATTTAATCCACAATAACAAAACCAATATCTTCCCAATTATAATGGTTCATCTTGTATAAATCATAGATCGTCTCTGCTATATTTGCTCTCAAATTATCTGTCTGTGTTGTCGCTTGTATACGACTTCCAATATATTCCTTATAGTATTTTGCCCAATTTGAACCTACTGTTTCATCATAATTATTTCTCAC
>PDOX01000055.1 GCA_002746475.1 candidate division SR1 bacterium | reverse complement strand
GGCGACTTGGAATGGGCTTGCTCCGATGCCGGAATTTTCAAATGTTTTCCGTAGGAGTATGACAAGGGTTGGAGAAAAATATATTTCGCTGAAATTAGCCTTGATAGACAAATCGCAGAGATCGGTATCAAGTGAGGAATTTGTCATCGCTGTCCGTCCAAAAATTCAGCAGTTTATTGATGAAGTTGCTCCGTGAGCGTCGTTAAGACTATTAGAAGAACCTCCTGGTCCTCCAACCCAAGCAACCTTTCAACTAAAAGCTTCTGCTGACAGTCACGCTTCATATACTGATATTGAGCAGTTTGCTCAGTTGGTATTTGCCAAGATGCAACCGATGTTTATTCAGCAGGAAGTGGTCGATGTTGACACGAGTATCAGTTCGTATAAACAGAATTATATCGTGAAATTTGATCATAAGAGAGCGACAAATTTAGGAATATCGAGTGAAAATGTAGCGCATACTTTGTATGCATTGTTTTCGTGAATTCCAACCACGATGTATCATACCGAAACTAATAAGGAGGGTGTGAATATCTATCTCACCGCAAAAAAATCACAAAAAGATACTGCGAAGATCTTTGATGATTTGGTGTTTCAAAATGCCCAAGGGTATCTGATTCCGTTTTCGGAAGTTGCAACCTTGATAGCAACAGAAAATGAACATCCGATCTATTCTGATACCAAGATTCCTGTGGTCTATATCTATGGTGAAATGGGTGATAATTCAATTATTTATCCATCAATTATGACGCTGAGATTATTGCTTTCCTATGATTTCTGGGAAAATAAATATGATATTGTGAGCCGAAATCCCTATAAAGTAACCGTACAAGACAAACTAACAGGACAGCAATATTCTGTGGAAATCGCGGGAGAATGGGAATTGACTTTGGATACCTTCCGTGATCTCGGGATTGCGATGATGATTGCATTTTTGGCGATTTACTTACTAATGGTAGCACAGTTTAAGTCGTTTGGAACTGGGGGTGTTGTGATGTTGGCGTTCTTGTTTGGGTTCTTTGGAGTCTTCCCATTATTTACGCTCTTGTATTTATTTACTAATGAATATTTTAGTGCAACCTCGATGATTGGAGTCATTGCCTTGGCAGGGATTGTCGTTGGAAACTCTATTTTGTTGCTAGAATATATCGTGATTTTAGTGAAAAAAGAAAAGGTTCCGTTGAAAGATGCAGTAATCCAAGCTGGTTGGGTGAGAATGAAACCGATTGTTATTACTTCATTAACGACAATTTTTGGAGCGATGACCATCTTGGGAGATCCGGTATGGTCGGGGTTAGCGTATGCAATTATTGGAGGATTGCTGTCATCGTCCATCCTTACGCCGATGATTTTGCCATTATTTTTATATGGAAGTTTGAAAGACAATAAGGAGTTGTTTGAGGAGAAGTAGGGGGAAGTAAAGGGCGTAATAATATTTCTAATCATAGAGTAGTAAAAATAATAGTAGAAAAAATTTGCAAAAAACACAAAAAACACTATACTCTTATACAAGAATTTACAATATTTTTACACAAAATAACATACAATGACACAAAAAAAACAAGAAACAAAACTCATTCTCAGCACAGATACTCTAGGATGATACGGATTAGATTATATTTTTTCTCTTGCAAAAAAATGTGGTTTTGATGGATTAGAACTTGCATTATGGAAAAATTTTGATGCTCAAAATCCTGAATATGTCAAAGAATTATCTGAAAAACATAAACTGAAAGTTAGAGGTATCCAAACTTCTGCCTCACTCAACAAAAAAGAAATGAACAAAGCACTAGATCTCTGTGAAGAACTAAACTGTAGGAACATCAACATCAATGCTCCGAAATTTTTTAATTATAAAGCATTTAATTTTATAAAATCAAACCTCAAAACCTATATTGAAAAAAACAAAGATATTAATTTCTCTATTATCAACCCAGAAGATGGAAGTTTTTTTATTATTCCATTACCTAAATATCGTTTCAATAATCTTGTAGAAATTATCAAAAAATATGGAAGTTATCTGGCACTAGATATTGCTAATTTAGATGAAGAAAGTTTTGAAGATGAATTTTATAGAAAGATGAAAGATTTTCTTCCATATATCAGTACGATCTACCTTTCTGACAAAGACAAAAATGGGAAATCACACAATATTCCAGGAGAAGGAATACTCAAACTTCCAAGTTTCTTAAAAAAACTAAAAAAGAAAAAATATAACAATGATATTTGCATAAAAATAAATATCAACAAAGCAGATCTTGCAGATAACGAAAAAACTGAAATCATCTTGAAAAAAACAGTGAACTATTACAAAGAATACTACAAAGATATTGAAATCAAAGAGTAAATACTAATTTCTTTATCCTAAAATACAATAAAAAAATCATGCTTACATTCCTCAAAGATATTGTTACCTACCCCTTCAATCCTAACAACAAGGAAAATAAATTTCATCAAATCCTACAACTGATATTCAAAGATTATCCTGCCTTTTTACGAACCAATCCATGATGGAGGAGAGCAGTAGTCTTCCCATTCCTCGTCCTCGCAAAAATCTTTGAAAAAAAGAAATAACGTAATATAATTACTAAATTTTCACAATATAAAATAATTGATTTTCATCGGAATAATGACACACGGTATCATCTTCAGTTGCTACTTTTATGGTCTCTGCTTTTTTAATCTCTGAACATAGTATGTACTCATCATCACAATAGTCAAATTCTCTCACTGCACAATCAAAAGTAAGTCATCATTTACCAACATCATTAACAAAATTAGCCATATTAGGTGTTTCAACTTTTGCAACGAGTAATCACAATTCTTGTGGTCAATTAAAAACTCTCGCATAAAAATATTCTCCTCAAGGGAAATAAGGCTTGTAAAGAGAATCTGGACCATAGTATCTATAAAATCTTTCTACACTATTATTTTTCTGAGGATCTCTTGGAATCTCTTTTATATAATCAGACAAGGTATCTTTCAATCATCATACCGATCCCGCATAATGAGAAGCTCCTTTATGATACTCTATTAGTTTTGTTCTTTGGGGATATTCTCCATTATCCATTTTATATGTTGTAATAGCCATAGAAAGATTTCTTAAATCTGCTTGTCTCTTCGTATCTCTTGCTCTTGCCTGTATCCCCATTATTTTTGGTAATATTGCCCCTGCCAAGATTCAAATCACTACTATTACTATCAACATCTCTACGAGAGTAAATGCTAATTTTCTCATTTTTTTTCTTAATTTCAGATTTTTTCTTATCTGCATGTTATTTTTTTAATAATTAAAAAAGACGACTGACATCCTCGTACAGTCGCCAAACTATATCCTCAGCTACCAACAAAACTGATAGAGAGACGATTTTGCCAATCGCCTTTTTTAGTTTTGTTAGCTGTAAAATACTTACTTAACAATAAGTATAGTAGCTTCTAAGATATAATTTGGCAAATCTAGAATAGTAAACTACGATAAAAATGCAAGAAAAAAATAAAAAAACCCCTCCTCTTGCCCCGATTTGCGGGGTGAAATAAGGGAGGAGCCTGCCTAACGGCAGTCAGGTTTGGGGTGGGTTTGAATAATTAAACATTAACCATTACCAATTATTTTTCTTACTTCTTAAGTTTTTCATAGAGTTGTTTTTCTACTTCCATCGCTTTGTTGTCAGCATTTAAGTCAATTTTGAAATGTTCACATACTTTTTGTAATACAAAGAATTTT
>PDOX01000025.1 GCA_002746475.1 candidate division SR1 bacterium | reverse complement strand
CAATTCTCCACCGAGTTTTTGACTTTTAGCAACATGAGTAGCCATCAACCCTTTACTCGTAGAAATAATTCCAATACCTTTTCCACCAGCAACAGAATGCAAATCTCTATAACTTACATACCATGGTCTTGATGGTTTAGAATAGAATTTTATTTCTGGAATATCATTCACTGGATTTTCTACTGGATGTAATGCTATCTTCAAGAATTTTTTTGCTCCATCTTCTTGAACTTCATACGATTTAATAAAGTTGTACTGTTTTAATAAATCCAATACTTTCACTTTAAAATTAGAATATACAACACCATCTACAGAAAGTTTTCTTGCCATAGCAGCATTCTTAATTCTTATCAGCATATCATGTATCGGAGCATTTACATAAGTCATTATACCACAATCATCACAAAATAAAATAATTCTACCAACTTGCTTTTCTTAATCCCATAATTTTCCCTTCTCTCGCATATCTTCTCAAACATACTCTACAAATTCCAAAATCTCTAATATATCCTCTTGATCTTCCGCAAAGACCACATCTGTTATAATATTTTACTCATATCATTTTCTCTCCATTGATAATCTTTTTTTGGTAGAGTTTTTTCTGTTTTTCTATCAACGCCTTTCTAGCCATAAGTACTAAATTATTTATAAAATACTATTTGAATACATATCACATTTCTTCTAACAATGCTTGAGAACCTTCTTTGGTATCAGCAGTAGTAACAATAGTGATTCCAATTCCCATAGGAACAGTAACATCATCCAATCCTAGTTCTGGGAACAAAGCATAATTTTTCACTCCCAAAGTAATATTAGCATTTTTATCAAAACTTCTTGGATTTACTCCTTCAAAATCTCTGATTCTAGGAAGTACAAGTTTTGTAAATCTATCTAAGAAATCTTCTGCTTTGTCTCTTCTCAAAGTACATTGCAACATTACTGGCATCCCTTCTCTCAGTTTAAAGTTAGAAACTGATTTTTTTGCTTTCACAACACGAGGTTTTTGTCCAGTAATTTTTCTCATATTACTTTCTAATTCTTCAAAATCTTTTTGTCCTTTTCTCGTAACCAAAGATCCAATTCCCATACTAACAATCACTGCATCAATAACTGGTACAGCATTAACATTATCAATAGACAATTTCTTTTGAAGTGCTTTTACATATGCTTTAGCCATAATAACAATCAAAATAACAATAAAATACGACTCAATAATTCACTTAATAATTTAATCTATTATTTAATAACTTCTCAAGTTTTTTTCGCGATTCTCACTTTTTTACCTTTTTTATCTACTTGGAATCCAATTCTTGTTGCCTGTTTTTTATCTTTAAGATAATACATCACAGTAGAAATATGCAAAGGTAAAGTCTTTTTTATAAATCCTTGTCCTTTCATCGCTCTTTTTACTTCATTTACTCCTTTGAGGTAAACAAAATCTCCACTTACCGTTTCTATAACCGATACCTTTCCTTTATTTTTTCCTGAGATAACAACAACAGGATCACCTTTTCTTAACTTTCTCATTTTATAATAGATAATAAGATAATATAAATAGGGAGTATATACTTCATTACACCACTAATACTACAATACTTCTTCTGCCATATTGGTGATATTTCTATATCCTAACGCTCTCAATTCTCTTGCAACAGGACCAAATACTCTTTTCCCGATAGGACTCATTTCACCTTTATCATTTTTTGTCATCAATACTACTGCATTGTCTCCAAATCTCAAATAAGTTCCATCTTTTCTAGGAATTTCTTTTCTTACTCTAACAACAACAGCTTGAGTCACAAGACCTTTTTTTGCAGATCCTGTAGGAGCAGCTTCTTTTACCGCAACAACTACTGAATCTCCTACTCTTGCAGTTTTAGCACTAGATCCTTTCAATATTCTAATAACTTTTGCTTTTTTTGCACCAGTATTATCTGCAACGACAACCATTGATTCAACCTTCAACATTTTTCCAGTTTATTAACAACAATAAAATTATAACACTTTGATCAACATCCATCTTTTGTTCTTACTATACATTTTTCCTTCTCTAATAATTACAGTATCACCTTCCTTAGAAACATTTTCTTCATCGTGAACATAATATTTTTTACTCACTACATATCTTTTTTTATACAAGCTATGCAATTTAACTGTCTTTACCAAAACAGTACGAGTTTTATCATTTTTATCACTGATAACTACTCCTTCTAATTCTTTAATACTTTTACCTCCTATAATTGCCATGGTTATTAACTTAGCTTAGATGTTAAAACAGTGTTTATTCTGGCTATTTTAATTCTTACTTCTCCTATCTTATGAGTTTCTTTCAACCCTTTCAAAGAGTTTTTTACTTTAAGATCATAAAGCTCTCTTTTGAGTTTTTTTCTTTCTGCTACCAGTTCCTTTGCAGAAAATTCTCTGATCTTTTGCATGTATGCTCCTTTACCTTTCATCAGTATCCAAAGATTAAACAAATAAATTAATAGATATCTCCTTTCCCAACTACTTTAGCTTTGATAGGAAGTTTTTTAGACGCACTAATAAGTACTTTTTCTGCATGTTCCCTATCCAGTCCAGTAATTTCAAGAACAATTTTCCCTTTTCTTACTGGTGCTTTGTAGATATCAACATCACCTTTTCCTTTACCCATGGGCATTTCCAACCCTTTTTTTGTAAAAGGTACATCGGGAAATACTCTAAACCATATTTTACCTACTTTTCTTGTATGTCTTACAACTACTTTTCTGGCTGCTTCTAATTGTCTGTTTGAGATATATCCACTTGAAACGGCTTTCAAACCAAAATCTCAAAATGCAAGTGAAGTTCCTCTTGTAGCTTTTCCTCTCAAAGTAGGAACCATTTGTTTTCTATATTTCCATCTCTTTGGCACTAACATAGTATATCCATTAGAATTAAATAAATTTCTACACGCTTATATTTTTCATTATTCATTACACACAATATCTCTTCAAACTATTTTCTGTTCTCTATTCTCTTTCTCTTATTTCAGATCAATTATCTTAGATTAATTATTTTAAATCAATAACTTTTTTAGTTTTTTTCTTCTTGTTTCCAAGTACTCCTTTTTCTATCCATACTTTTACACCCAATACTCCATATTTAGTATTTGCTTGTAAATAATGATAGTCAATATCAGATCTAAACGTCTGCAAAGATACTCTTCCATCAATAAATTTTTCACTTCTCGCAATTTCAGCTCCATTCAATCTTCCTCCAATTTGGATTTTGATTCCTTTTGCTCCTTTTTGCATAACTTTTTGCAATACATTCTTTACAACTTTTCTGTATGGCATTCTGTTTTCCAACTGAGAAGCAACAAATTCACCCATAATTTTAGCTGACAATTCAGGAACTCTTACTTCCTTTACCACAACTTTGAATGGTCTTCCAAATTGTTTTTTCAAATCAGCTTCCAATTGCTTAACTTTTTCTCCATTTTTTCCCATCAATTGACCAACTTTTGCAGAGAAAATAATAACTTCTCATTCTTTAGCAGTCTTTCTGATAACTATTTTAGCAATTCAAGTTCTTGGGAACTTCTTTTCAATAAAATCTTGAATCTTAATATCTTCCACAAAGAATTGAGCTCCTTGAATTTGCGTTTTTGCAAACCATTCAGATAACCATGATTTCATTATCCCTACTCTCATTCCAATTGGATGTGCTTTTTGTCACATAAATTACTATTTAACATCTAAAACAATTTTCACGAAA
>PDOX01000024.1 GCA_002746475.1 candidate division SR1 bacterium | reverse complement strand
CTCATTGCATCACTAATCTTTTGTTATAATTTAAAGTTGCATTTCTTTTATAACTATTAGTGGTGCTTTTTGTATTGTATTTAATGTCATTAAATTTTCTCTTGTATTAAGAATGATTTTTAGTATAAGTAGGGGTAATTATATCATTTTATATTCTTATCTTTTTTTAAGATGTTGTTTAATTTTCGTGAATTTATAGCTGACTTGAGAAATAATGAAGAAAAAAAAGAAATAGTAGAAAAATATGAAAAAGCATATTGAGAAATTAAATGAGATATTAAAGATCAACAATGGTATACTGAATATGTTGGAAAATTTGATCCAATAACATATAAAACGCCTGAAGATTTGAAAGAAGATTTTGATTGGGATCTTCTCCAGAGACTTATTTTATCATCATTTTCTAGTGATTATGAGCTAAAAGCAGAGTTAGGGAAAGATGATAATGAAAGAGAATTGTTTATTGCTGTTAAGAGTGGAGATCAAAGTATTGTAAAAAAAATCTCTGAATTGTGGTCATATCAGATACAAAGACTTTATGAAATTTATGTAGAAGAACAAATAAATCTCCATATTTTAAAATCAGAAAGTGAACAGGAAAAGAATGCCATTGATCAGGAAAGAGAAATGAGAATAAAGAGATGGAAAGCGGTATTAGACACAATGGATAATGAAGAATTAAAACAAGAAACCAAGAAAGAACAAGAAGATCAACTTTGAGACTTGATGGGACAGTTGTAAAAAAAACTATTAAATGAGATAATATAAAAAAGAGGTATTTACAAGAACATACCTCTTTTTTTATATTGTGTTTTTATGCTGTGGTTTTATTTTTCTTAAGATATTGTGACAATTCTAATTTGTGGCTGATGAATTCAATCATAATTTTTTTCTCAAATTACCACTACATAATCATCTTTCTTTAAAGTATCTTTCTCTTGAAGAAATGCAATTGCCTTTCTTTGTGTATCTGTACTATGCTTTTCCCATTTATCAATTTTTTCAGAAACGATACCATAACTCGTATCAAATCTATAATGATTTTCTTCACCAACAGTAAATGATACTACTTTTTGATTTGGCTTAAAAGAAGAAACATATGCTGCAAGTTCTCCTGTATGAGAAAAAACAATCACCATCTTTGCTTTGATCTCATCTGCAAGTAATAATGCTTGTCTTGCTATTGCTTTTTTTAAAAGTTTTGTTTTATCTACTGTTTGAAGATCAAAATCTTTATGTTTATTATTTGTCGTTTTTTCTGCCTCCAGAATAATATTTTTCATAGTCTTTACAGAAGTAATAGGATATTTTCCAATAGCAGTTTCTCCTGACAACATAACTGCATCTGCCCTCATAATCACAGAATTGTATACATCACTCACTTCAGCTCTCGTTGGAAAAGGATTAGTAATCATACTATTGAGGAGTTCCGTTGCTACAATTACAGGTTTTCCATATCTGAAACAGGTATCCATAATACTTTTTTGTGCTACCGGTAGCATTTGAATAGGCATTTCTACCCCTAAATCACCTCTTGCAACCATGATACCATCAGAAAGTTTTACAATAGCTTCAAGGTTTTCTTTTTCTATTGCTTCTTGGTTTTCAACTTTTGAAATAATTTTGATATGTTCTCCTCCATGTTGATCTAAAAACTTTCTCACATCTTTGACATTTTGTCCTGTCCTAATAAACGAAGCTGCAACAAAATGTACCCCCATCTTGATTCCAAAGATAATATCTTCCTTGTCTTTGTTGATTAGTGCTGGAAGTGCAATTTTTACTCCTGGGAGATTAATATGTCTTTTTGAGGTAATCTCTGCATCATTGTCAGCTTGGACAAAAATATGATCATCATGTACTTCAACAACATGTACTTTGAGGAGTCCTGAATCAATAATAATTTCCTGACCGACTTGGACATCTTTTACCAAGTGTTGATAGTCACAGAAAATATCGGTTTCAGGATTCAGCGTTTCTTGATTGATACCGATTTTAAAAATTTGTTTTTTTTCTACAACCAAAGGAAAATCTCTTTCTCCTGTTCTAATATCTGGTCATTTCGTATCTAATAAAATTGCAAGATGAGTATCTCATTTTTTATTTAATGTATTTATTCTTGTAATAAGTTCTTCTGCTGATTCTGGTGTTGCATGAGAAAAATTAATTCTCACTACTGATACTCCATTTTCATATAATTGCATGAGTTTTTTATCAGAAAATTTATTCGTTACCGTTGCAATAATTTTTGTTCTTTGTTTTTTCATTATATCTTGTAAATGTAAATGATAATAAAAAATTATATAATTAGATATTCTGTATAATATACAGATCCTTTTTTGATATGCAATTTATTTTTTAATAAAGTTATTCCTTATTTCATATTTTAGATACTATGAGTATTCTATTTGAAAAAGCTTACTAAATTAGTATGATAGATTTTGTTGTATATATAATATACTAAGTACTGTATTTATTTTTGTTAGTTTAGCGGGTTGATGAGTGATACAAGTGGACAGATGCATATGGATATTTTTGAATTTGAGTTGCGTTATAATGCTTATGTAGGGTTGAAAACAAAATTTCATTTGGATTGGAATGAGGAAACGATTTTGAATTTGGTGAAAATTTCTGATGGAGGGATTCCGACCAAAAAAATTCAAGAATTAGGCCCTGCGGAGATTAAAGCATTGACGCTTGATACGTATACGGAGTTTAAGAAAGAGTTTTTGGAAAAAAATAAATATCCTCTGTATGATTCTGACCCTTTGGATACTGCGAAGAAGGAAGATTTTACGCTGGATGTGTATATTGAGAGACTAGAATATGAGTTGAAAGTTATCAAGTCGATGGGGTTTAATACCTATTTTTTGATTGTATCAGATTTCGTTTCGTGGGCAAAAGAGCATGAAGTGATGGTTGGGCCAGGAAGATGATCGTGAGCAGGATCCTTGTTGGCGTGGTTGGTAAGTATTACGGATATTGATCCCTTGCCGTATGCTTTGCTGTTTGAGAGATTTTTGAATCCTGCGAGAGTGTCCATGCCCGATTTTGATATTGATTTTGATGATGAAAAGAGAGCAACCGTGATAGAATATGTGACAGAAAAATATTGAGCAGACAAGGTCTGTGCGATTGGAACCTTTATGCAGTTGGCAAAGAAAGCGGCGTTCAAAGATGTTGCCAGAGTGTTGGGATTGTCATTTGATTTGTCGAATAAATTTTCTGCCTTGATTCCAGAGAAAGAAAAGATTTCGGAAGTGGTGCAAACACCTGAGGTCAATGCAGATTTGAAAGCGATGTATGAGAGCAATGAAATTATTAGAAAGGCGGTAGATTTCGGTGAAGGGGTTGAAGGAAACATGAGGCAGTTGGGGATTCATGCTTGTGGAATTATTATTGCTCCGAGTGCGGTTTCTGATTATAGTCCGGTAGGATTTATCAAGGAGGAAGATAAAACGGTCGTGAGTCAATATGATGGGCCGACTTTGGAAACGATTGGTCTGCTCAAAATGGATTTTTTGGGATTTAATCCGCCGATTCAGGATAGTTATACCTATGATAAAATCTTCAAGAGAGGAGATACGACGGGGATTTTCCAGTTTGAATCGCAGGGGATGAGAAACTATTTGGTGAAGCTAAAAGCTAATAGTATTAATGATTTGATTGCGATGAATGCTTTGTATCGTCCTGGTCCGATGGAGTTTATTCCAAACTATATTCACAGAAAACATGGAGAGGAAGCCGTAGAATATATGTATCCTGAGTTGAAAGAACTTTTGATAAAAAAATATAGTGCTGAGGTTGCCGATGAGGAGAGAGAAAAGTTGATCGCAGACTTGTCTGGAATTATGGATGTGACCTATGGGATTGCAGTATTTCAGGAACAGTTGATGTTTTTGGTGCAGTCGATGGCAGGATTTTCGCTTGCAGAAGCGGATTTGTTGAGAAGATGAGTTGGGAAAAAGAAAAAAGCAGTAATTGAACAGTTGAAAAAGGAGTTTATCCAAAGAGGACAGGAATTTAGAGGATATAAGCCAGAAACTACGCAGATGATTTACGAAAAAATGATTGAGCCAGCGGCTTCGTATTCGTTTAATAAATCGCATTCGGTGTGTTATTCGTGGATTGCTTTCCAGACCGCGTATCTGAAAGCACATTATCCTTTGGAATTTTATGCGGCGTTGATTAGATCGGTGGAGGATGATACGGATAACCAAAGTATTTATATCAAGGAGGTGCAAAATCATGGGATTTATGTCAAAGCGCCTGATATTAACGAGTCGTATAACCATGTCGCGGCGATCAAAGATTATATTAGGCTTGGATTTTGTGGAATCAAAGGAGTTGGTTCTGATGTAGGGGAATATATCCAGCAGGAGAGAGAACAAAATGGGCTTTTTTCATCCTTGGAAGATTTCTTGAAAAGATGTGAGCAGGTCGTGAATAAAAAATCTCTCGAATCATTGATAAAATCTGGAGCATTGGATGCGTTTGAAGACAGGAAGACCTTGCGAGAACATGTAAATTATTTGTTGGATTGGAGTAAATCCAGTCAGACGATGGACATGGGATTGTTTGGGGCGAGTGATGTGAGTAGTCAGATCGTGTTCCAGAAAAAATATACCGTGAGTTTGATGGATAAATTGAAGATGGAATTTGATGTCTTGAAAGTTTTTGTTTCCCAGCATTTGTTGGACTGACTGTATCCGTATATCAAAAAGACAGGATTTCTTTCGCAGTTGGAGGATCCGAAATTTGCAGGTCCGTTCAGGATTATCTGATATGTTTCCAATATTCAGAGAGCAAGAAAAAAAGGATTTTTCATTAAAATTGAAGATATTTCTGGGGAGAGGGAGTTTTTCTTTCCTGAAAAATATAATTTTGAATTGTTTGATATGGTGATCATGTATGGGGAGAAAAAACCTGAGAGATACCCTAATCCTACGAAAATCACCAGAACTTCTCGTGAGAAATTGATTAAACTTGCAGGAGGATCGTATAATGAAGAAATTTCTCTTATTGATGCAAGAAAAATGAGAATTGAAGCCAATGATATTCCTGTCCCTACCCAAAAGGACCCCGGGGTCTTGGAACAGGATATGGATATTGACCCCGGGGTCGATGATGAAGATATGGTTGCAGAAGAAGTTTCTCTTTCAGAGATAGATGCTCCAAAGGAACATTGTACAGTTTATCATTTGCCAGAGGATATTAGCAAAATTGATAAACTCAAAGCAATCTTGAGAAGCTATACTTGAACCCTTGCAGTAAAAATTTGAGATTTTGAGTTTCTTGTTAATCAGGAGGGATTGGACAAATTGGAGGAATTGTTGGGAGAGTAGTTCTAATTCATTACTTTATTTTTCAAATTACATATTTTTTAATGTATAGTTTTGTATTACAATATAACATTTAATAATACATTTATTCTTAAAAAAACAGATGCAATATACTATAACAAGTTCCACAAAAAAAATCCCAATATATTTTTGAAACAAATCTTCTGAAAATCTAAAAAAATATATAGGTACCATTGAATTTGATAAACTTATTGTGATTACAGATACAAATGTACAATGATTACGATGAAAGCAACTAAAAAACATTCTTTCACCTCTCAGATCTCAGTTTTTTACTATAAACCCTTGAGAAAAATATAAAACATTTGAAACATATCAAAAATTATGTGATGATATCTTACAATTTTGAATTTCAAAAAAATCATTAATTATTGCTTTTGGTGGTGGAGTCGTAGGAAATATTGCATGATTTGTTGCTTCAACGCTAATGAGAGGAATAAAATTTATTCATATTCCTACAACAATTATTGCACAGGCAGATAGTACCACATGAGGGAAACAAGCAATAAATTCACAATATGGGAAAAATCTCATTTGAACATTTTATGAACCCGAATTCATCCTTATTGACCCACAATATTTAACAACACTTCCAAAAAGAGAAATAAGATGTGGTATTGCTGAATGTATCAAACATGCTCTTTGCCAAGATAACGATTTACTTGAAAAATTAGAAAACGAAAATTTTGATATTGATTTTCTGCAAGATATTATACAAAAAACTATTACTTTAAAAATAAATACTATTGAAAAAGACAGAAAAGAATACAATCTTTGAAAAGTATTAGTTTATGGTCATACGATATGACATGCACTGGAAACACTACTGAAAGGGGAAATGAATCATGGAGAATCTATTAGTATTGGAATGTGT
>PDOX01000101.1 GCA_002746475.1 candidate division SR1 bacterium | reverse complement strand
AAATAATCAAGGAAGAACTACTTCTAGATTTAGAGGAGGTGGACATAAAAAATTATATAGAATACTTGATTTTAAAGGATATGATAAAATTGATATAGACGCAAGAGTTGCTGCTATTGAATATGATCCGTATAGAACAGCAAGAATTGCATTATTGCACTATATTGATGGAGAAAAGAGATATGTATTAGCTTGGAAAGGAATAAAAGTAGGAGATGTTATCCAAAATGGAGAAAATGGACAAGTTGCTCCTGGAAACAGAAAACAATTGAAAAATATTCCTGAAGGTGTTAATGTCTTTGCTTTAGAAGTTACTCCTTTCACAAAAGGTAAGTTGATTAGATCAGCTGGTGGATGTGGAATTTTGGTTGGTAAAGATGAACAAAAAGGATTAGTATTTGTAAAATTCCCTTCTGGAGAAGTGAGAAAATTCAATGAAAAATGTTGGGCTACTATCGGAGAAGTTGGTAATGATCAACACAAACATATTGTTATCGGAAAAGCAGGTAGAAAAAGATGGATGGGAAGAGTTATCGGAAAAGCAGGAAGAAAAAGATGGATGGGAAGAAAACCTCATTTGATCGGAAAGAATATGAACCCTGTAGATCATCCGTTAGGAGGAGGAGAAGCACACTCACCTATCGGTTCTAAGAGAGGTCCTAAGTCATTTGCTGGTAAGATTGTTACTGCTGGAGTTAAGACAAGAAAGAAAAAGAAATGGTCAGATAAGTTTATTGTGACAAAGAGAAAATCTAAAAAAAAGAAATAAGAAGAAATAATATAAAATAGAGTTAAATTATTAAAAATATCATCTTATTGATAGAGAAAAAAAATTTATATTTATTATAACGTTACTAATGGCGAGATCATTGAAAAAGTGATTCTATGTAAATGAGAAGCTACTAAGAAAGGTAAAAAAAATGCAAGAATCTGGAGAAAAAAAAGTGATAAAAGTATGGGATAGAGCATGTACTATTATGCCTGATATGATTGGATTTACCTTTGCTGTACATAACGGGAAACAGTTTGTTAGTGTATATGTTACAGAAGATATGATAGGGTATAGATTTGGTGAATTTGTACTTACAAGAACCTTTAGAGGACATCCTTTCTAAGTCTATCTTGAAAAAAATATTGTAAATATACTACTTATATTTAAACTTTAATACAAATTATAACAATGGTTGATGGAACTATGACAGCGGTATTGAAATATGCAACGCTTTCTCATAAGAAATTAGGATTGGTGGCAAAGATGATAAGAGG
>PDOX01000023.1 GCA_002746475.1 candidate division SR1 bacterium | reverse complement strand
ATCCCAAGCTCTCATCGGTTCTTTCAATCATAATTCTTCACTTTTCTCTCTCAATTGTTCATTAATTCTAAACAACTGTCTTGGCTTTAAAATATTTCCAATGATCAACAAATTACACTCTAATCTCACCATTTCTTCAATAATTTCTTCCATCTTCCCTTTTCAGACATAGGTCTTCAAATCAGGAGTATCTCTTTTCTGAAATTTTTTCTGAATAATAAAACCTCAATAGGTATTTACCAAGTTATCTAACTCTCTCATCCTATCTTCCAAAATCTCGTTCGTAATCGTCTTCGGAGCAATATCCGCGACATACACCTTTAATTCCTCTACTCCTTCAACCAAAGTGTTAATATTTTCCATAATTCTGTGCAATTGCAATCTTAAATTCTTTATTTCATTCAATCCCCTTTACATAATTAAACAAAAATTTCCTAAACTCTATCACAGAAAAATACACATCAGCGTAATTTTTTGTATCTTCAAGCGAGATATTTTCTAATAATTCTAAACTTGGGAATGGAAAGATATCTCATGCAAAAGGATAGATGTTTTGTTTAACATATACCTCAAATTTCGCGAGCAATTCCAAATGCCTTAAAACAACCTCCTTTTTCTCTTGTAAACTTGGGAGATGAGAGGTAAATACCCGAGGGTTCCCTATCGCTGCCTGTCCTATCATCACCCCATCTAAATTTCCTAGTCTTAGTTTGCAATCTTCATAACTCTTGATCCCTCAATTTCCAATAACTTTACACGCAGCATTTCATTGTTTAAGAATTTTAGTTTTCAAATCATAGATAAATTCCCAACTTGGATCTCCTGCATATCATTCAGAAAAAGTCCTCGAATGCACGGTAATCATACAACAATATTTTGACAACTCTACAAGATAATCAAGTTGTTCTTTTTTGTCTACTTCTGTCAACCCAGTCCTTGTTTTGATACTAAACGGCAAAGATAAGCTTTCAGATAATTTCTTAACCAAATCAAGAGACTTTTCTCTCTCACGGAGCATCCCTACCCCACAACCAGAATCTACAACTTTGCGAGCAGGACATCACATATTCAATTCCAATCCAGCAAATCCTTTTCCATATTTTTGCTCGACCTCACAAAAACTTTTCAATAAATATGCTTCATCTGCACCATATAACTGTGCAACCAAAGGCTTCTCATACTCCGTATGGACAATATGTCTAATAACTTTATTGGGATTGATAGCATAGCCATGCACATTCATAAACTCAGTCCACAACACAAGCTCATCTTCATCCTTCCCATATTTTTCAAACACCTCCTTGGTAATAATACGAAAAATCGCATCAGAAATTCAGTCCATCGGTGCTACTCACAATAACATATTTATTTTTCTCTTCCATATAAAAACCAATATAACAACCCAACAAAAATAGCACCTCCTACAATATTCCCTAATGTCACAGGAAGAAGGTTATGGACAAAAATATTAGACCAAGTCAAGGTAACAATACCATGTAAATTTGCTCCTAATCATAAGGTTTTCAAGATCCACGCAAAAGAAAGATAATACATATTTGCAACGGAATGCTCAAATCCAAGTCATACGAAAGCAGTAATCGGAAAAATAATTGCTAAAATTTTTCCAGAAACCGTTTTTGCCGTCCAAGACAATCGCACTGCTAGACAGACAAAAATATTACACAAAATCCCCAAAACAAATGCTTGAACAAAAGAATATTCTAACTTATGAAGACCAATGTTTAAAGATAATGTTGCAATATCACTATCGGCTCATAGATACCATTTTCCCAATACAAGCATAGTGACGATAATCAATACCCCCACAAAATTAAAAATCCATACCAACAAAAGATTTTTCAAGAATTTCAATCATCAAATTTTCTTATTCAAAAATGCAACAATCAATAACGAGTTTCCAGTAAATAATTCAGCTCATGCTACCATAACTAAGATCAAACCTAGAGAAAATGTCAATCCATAAATCAATTTTGTAATCCCAAAGGGAATAACTCATCATAATCCCGTAATAGAATTAACCGTAAAAACTCCCCCAAATGCAATAAACATTCCAGCAAGAATGGAAGAAACAACTGTCTTAGACAATCTATTATTTGCCTTATATTTCCCTACATTTTCGGCAATTTTTGTTACCTCTTTTGGTGTGTTCATCATAGATATAGTATAATAATAAATAACAATGAATAACAGTAAATAATTACAACTTATCAAATCCCATATTCTTCACCTGTTCAGCAATTTCTGCACCTCAATGTTTTAAAACTTTTCCTTCTTCTAACACATATACTTCATCAATATTGATATACTCCAAAATATTAAAATAATGGGTAATCACAATAAAACTCGTTTCAAAAGTATCTAACTCTTTTAATAAATTTGCAACTTTTTTGAACGCATCTACATCCAGTCCACTATCAATTTCATCTAAGAAAATATACTGAGGCTTCAACAACATAATTTGTAAAACTTCTACTTTTCTTCTCTCTCCTCCACTAAATCCAACATTTAAATCTCTCCACAAAAAATCTCTATTTAATCCAATCTTTTCTACCAAAGGATCAATAATCAATTTAAACTGAATAAATGAAGCATTTTCATCATAACGAGCATTGTAAATTGATCTCAAAAATTCAAACAATTTCAATCCCTTAATTTCAGGAATATTTTGGAAAGCAAGAAATACTCATTTTTTCGCTCTTTCATTCGGATCTAAATCCAAAATATTTTCTCCATCTACAAGAACTTCTCATCACAAAACTTCATAATTTGGATGACCCATAACGGTCATCGCAAGAGAAGATTTTCCACTTCCATTTTTTCACAAAATACAATAATTCTTTCCCAGTTCAAATTGCATATCCACACTATGTAGAATTTTCTTTTCTTCAACTCAAACGGAAAGGTTTTTTATTTCAAACATACACAAAAATCAAAGACATAAAACTAACATTATCATTCTTTATTTCTTAGTCATTCTGAGGTGAAACCGAAGAATCCACTCGTATATTAGACTCTTCGCTTACGCTCTGAGTGACACATTTTTGTCATTCCTGCGAAAGCAGGAATCCATACTTGTTTACTGGATTCTTCACCTTACGGGTTCTGGATGACAAGAATACCTCCCTTACTGATTCAATCTCTTCTTCGCCTTAGGATTTGAAGGATCGTTTTCTAACAATCTAAAATAATATTTTACTGCATTATCTTCATCTCCCAACTCATCATAAATCTCCGCCAAAATCTGCAAATATTTAGGATTTTCTGGTCTTAATTTAATTACTTTTTCCATAATTTGCACCGCTTCCAGATGCCTGTCTGTAGAATAATATACTTCCACCATACTCATATAATACTTCGGATTTTCGGTATTCAAATCAATAGCCTTGTCTATCAAGAGTTCCGCAGTCTGGTAATCCTGATTATTCAAATAGATTTCTCCAATTTGCCACAACGAACTATGATCTCCTGGATCTTCTTCAATAATTTTCTTCAAAAGAGAAAGCGATTTTTTATGCTCTTGTTTGCTAAAATACAGATCAGCTAATTTTCTCGTAAGCACCAAATTATGTGGATCAAAAGACAATCCTTCAATAATCTTCTTTTCATACTCTTCAAGTTTCCCCTCATTTTTCAAAGCCTCCACTTGATAGATAATTTTATTCACCTCTTGACGATGTTTTTCCGCTAATTTTTTCTTCTCTGCCTCTTCTTTTGTTTTGGTTTGCTCCTCCTTATGTAAGACCTCTCATTCTTGCTCACAAGACCCCCCTTTGATTCCCCTCTCCAAGGGGGGACCGAAGCGAGAAGGCTCCCCTTGGAGGGGAGCTGTCCCGCAAAGCGGGACTGAGGGGTCAGTATTAAGGGGAGGTCTGTTTTTCTGAGCTGAAGAATCAACTTCCTCTTCACTACTCTCTTCTTCCTCACTACTTTCACCCATATATTCACCAGCCGACTGCTTTAATAAATCATTTTTCATCTTCTCTAACGCCTTGATATTCTCAAATTTCTTTTTCATCAAAAGAAAAACCTTTTTCAACCAAGCATACAACCAATACAACAAAAATCCAACAGGGAAAGCCAACAATATCCCAGTAAATACTAACCATACAATTTTTAACCAATTCATG
>PDOX01000022.1 GCA_002746475.1 candidate division SR1 bacterium | reverse complement strand
TGCAATGGATACCATCATCAACCAAAAGGAAGAAAATATGATCTGTATCTATGTTGCTATTGGACAAAAAGAATCAAAAATCAAAAGATTAGTACAAGAGTTGAAAAGTAAGGGAGCGATGGACTATACCATCGTGGTATCTGCGCCGATTAATGCGCCTGCTGTGATGCAATATCTTGCGCCGTACGTAGGGTGTGCTATGGGAGAATATTTTATGGATCAAGGGAAAGACGCATTAATTATTTATGATGATCTTTCTAAACATGCCGTTGCATATAGAGAGATTTCATTACTTCTCAGAAGACCTCCTGGAAGAGAAGCCTATCCAGGTGATGTATTCTATCTGCATTCAAGATTGCTAGAGAGAGCTGCAAGACTCAACCAAGACTATGGTGGAGGAAGTTTGACGGCTTTGCCAATTATTGAAACTCAAGCAGGAGACATTGGAGCCTATATTCCAACGAATGTAATCTCGATTACTGATGGACAAATCTTCTTGGAATCTGACCTCTTCAATTCAGGGGTAAGACCAGCGATTAATGTTGGACTATCAGTATCCAGAGTAGGAGGATCTGCACAGACAAAAATCATGAAAAAAGTTTCAGGAACGCTAAAACTTGATCTTGCAACCTTTAGAGAACTTCAAGCATTTGTACAATTTTCATCAGATTTGGATAAAGAAACTTTGAAAGTAATCGAAAAAGGAAAGAGAATGGTAGAATTGCTCAAACAAAAAGAAGCTCATCCTATTCCATTTGAAAAACAAGCGGTGATGATCTATATCGGAACCAAAGGATATTTAGAAGATATCACAATTGATCAGGTACAAAAATTTGAAAAGGAAGTCTTTGATAAGTTAGAGGCAGGATATAAATACCTTGCAGAAAAGATCAGAGATGAAAGAACGCTTTCTGATGAAATAGAGGAAGGAATAAAAAAACTTGCTGTGGAAGTGCAAGCGATGTTTAAGTAAAATATCTGAAGAAAAAAAATATAGTAATATAAAATAGTATAAGAACCCGCTGTCGCGGGTTTTTTTACAACTCTTGCTTGTGTTTCTGTAGAGATTTAGTATTATACATATACATATAAAAACTTTATTTGAGCATGTTGTGGTATAATGAAGAAAATTAACGAATCATTTGTCTGTATTGGTTGTGGTAAAGAAATCCCTCCTGCAAAAAAAACATGTAGAAATCATTGTCCCTATTGTTTTACTTCTCTCCATGTAGATGGGGAAATTCCAGGAGATAGAAGTGCAGAATGTAAAGGGAAAATGTTTCCTGTTGAGTATTTTCTAAAAAATGGAGAACGAAAGATATTATTTAAATGTAGTGTATGTGGGAAAGAACATTGGAACAAAAAGGCAGAAGATGATGATATGACGATGCTTTTGAGTAAGATAAAAAGAGAAGAATAACAGATTGTTATGTAAAGCTATTGATAAATATAGTGATTTTTTTATACTCTATTTTGTGCTATTTTTTTAGTTATTTTGTAAAAATTTCTTATGGTAAGTATTGAAGATGTGAAGTTGCCTCCTCATAATATTGATGCGGAAAAAGGATTACTTTCTGGTATTTTCTTGGATAATGAGGTGATGTGGGTGATTGAAGGTGCGGCGTTACATCATAATGATTTCTATGTTAGTGAAAATATAGCGATTTTTGAAGCGATACAGGATTTGTGGGCGGCTCGTAAGACGATTGATGTGGTGACGGTTTCTGATCAATTGGATAAAAATCAAAAGTTGGATATGGTTGGGGGCATTGATTATTTGTACGATTTGGCTGGATATGCTTTTTCTACGACTTCGTGTCCAGAATATGCAGATATTGTAAAAGAAAAATCTATTTTGAGGCAGATATTGAAAACGACACAAGGGATTGTTGGTGATGTCTACAAACAGGATGATGCGTCTGAGATCCTTTCAAATATTGAAAAGAGGATTTTTGATCTCACGCAGTTTGAGACTGGGGATACCATTCGTCCAATTGCAGATATTCTAAATAGTAGAGTAGAGGAGTATATGGAAACGGTTGATAATCCAGAAAAACAAAATGAGAAAAAGGTATTTTCGTGATATAGCAAGCTGGATGATATGTTGTCTGGGTTTAAGCCATGAGAATTGATTATCTTGGCAGCCCGTCCTTCGATGGGTAAAACTTCATTTGCCTTGAATATTTTATCAAATGTTGCGATAGAAAAAGATAAGTCCGTAGCGATTTTTTCTCTTGAAATGAATTCTGAGTCTATCGTAGATAGGATTATTTCTGAGGTTTCTCAGGTTCCTATGCACAAAATTGTAAAAGGAGATTTGAATAATGATGATTTTGAGAGAATTGGAGGAGCGATAGAAAATTTGGGAACCAAAAAGATCTATATTGATGATAAGGGAATGGCAACAGTGCCATCTGTAAGATCAAAATTAAGAAGATTAAAAATAGAGAAATGAGGTTTAGATTTGGTAATTATCGATTACCTCCAACTGATGCATGGAACGACCTATGTAGGAAATAGAGTGCAAGAGATCTCAGAAATTTCAAGGGGATTGAAAGAGATGGCGAGAGAATTAGAGGTTCCTGTGATTGCACTTTCTCAGCTTTCTCGTGCGGTTGAACAGAGACTTGATAAGAAACCTCAACTTTCAGATTTGAGAGAATCATGAGCGATTGAGCAAGATGCCGATTCAGTTTTGATGTTACATAGAGAGGATTATTATGATCCAGAAACGGATAAGAAAGGAGCTACTGATGTATGTGTGAGAAAAAACAGAAATGGTGCAGTTGGAGAAGTTGAACTGCATTTTGAGGCAAATATTATGAAATTTGTAGAATCAAAAGAAGAATTGAGAAGTAAGAGAGCGTAGTATTATTGTGTTGCAAAAATCAAGATTTTCTTTGTTTACAAATCCCCCTGTCCTTCGGACATCCCCCCCTTACACCGCTAAAGCGGGTTAAATTTCAAGGGGAAATTTTAGTAGGGAGTATCTCCCTCTTGCCCCGCGAGGCGGGGTGAAATAAAGGGAGAGGTAGAGAGGGATTTGATTACGCAAAAATCAAGATAAAAAAACTTCGCAGAGCGAGGGTGAAATTTATTTTTCAAAAGATCTCTTGACTTTATATATATATTAATTATATTAATAGCGCTCTAATTTTATTTATTTTGGAGTAGGAGTAACTGAAAATCCTGAAAAGAGTAGGAGAAAATAAATGTATAAAACTATGGAAAAAAGTTTTCCTCCATTAAGAGTAATGTTTTTTCTTATTGGAATTGGGTTACTAATCTTGGGAACCCAACAAACAAAACAAGCAGAGTATATTTTTTTGGTGTACCTTGCTGTTGCCTCTTTTGTTATTGGTATTGTTTATCCAATACTAAAAGAGGGTATGAAGAGTTTTTTGGGATTTAAAGAATAATTAAATCTCACTATTAATTAAAATCCCATTGATTTTATTCTTTGGGATTTTTTTGTCAATATGTAAAAAATATTTTATAAAAAATAAAGCTAAGGATAAGTTAGAGTTTTTTTTGTGTAAGGGCTTGTTTTTTGATATTGAAGTCATATCTTCTAGTTGTAAATAAAAATAAAAGTTTACAAATTACAAAAATGAAAGAAAAAAAATTAGAAGTATTTTGATTCTTGTCAGTATAAGATGATGAGTAATTCTAGAACGATAGGCAAGTATGCTTGTTTATTGTAGAAGTTATTTACTTTGTTACTGTATTCAGTCTAGCAGAGTAGTAAGTTGATTGGTCTTACCCAAGATGTATATTAACT
>PDOX01000012.1:3839-4695 GCA_002746475.1 candidate division SR1 bacterium | reverse complement strand
GCTTCGGAGTATGAGTTTGAGCAGTGGATTTTGCATAGGTAAAAATCACTCTTCTAAAACCCTTTATTTTATGGGGTTTTTGAGAATATAAAAAAAGAAAGTGAAAAAAAGAGTGAAAAAACTCTTGCAAGCATTGTGACCCTTCTCTATAAAATATATACATGTTGATGTGCATGACACTCAAAACATTGCTCATTTTTTGACAAAAATGTAGATTTTTTATATAATCAAATGTAGTTTTACATATGGTTATTGAAGACAATATGCGTACACAATTCATAAAAGAACAAGTACTTGATAAAGTTCCAAACCCCATTCATGTTGAAGTAAGGGAATGTGAGGACTCTTGATGTACATATTATTTGGCTACATCAAGTGATGTCCCATGATTTTTGTGTGAATGAGAAACATTAGATGATATAAAAAACAATACCCCTTATATTATCACTGATTTATTGTGTGCTAAGGCAGAGAGATTTAATCGTGCATTTGATTTTGCGCAACAGATTGCATATTATTTTGTGGATAAAAATCCACATTTACAATGTGTGGCACATTAGATGGGGAAATGGAACACGCTAACATATAGAATTGTTGTGAAGGTATTAAAAAAGTTTGGTTGTTATAAAGTTCGCGAATGATCTAAGGCCTCTCATGAAATATGGTTTAGTCCTATCACAAAAAATGAATTCACGATGCTTAAACCTCATGGAGGTGGCAAAACATATAGAATAGGAACAATACAAACTATTGTATCACAAGCATGAATAGATAAGAAAGAGTTCATTGATTATGTATAAAAAAATAGTCCACCTCGTGTGGGTTTTTTCTTTTTTTAAAAAATCTCTTGAAATTG
>PDOX01000012.1:0-3820 GCA_002746475.1 candidate division SR1 bacterium | reverse complement strand
GGGGGGGGGGGGTAAAAGTGAGGTACTTTATTTTCTTGATTATGTTGATGATGACTTATGGAAAAAATTCTATCGTAAAAGGTTTTTGGGTTATTATTTCTATTATAATATCATTGGCGACAGTGATACCCGCACAATCAGATGCCACAATGCCACCTGCTGTTATGGGTATAATGTGGGCGATATTTCTTGCATTTGTGATAAAAACAGTATCAATTTTTATGGCAAAAATCATAATTACGGATCAGAAAGTAGTGGTGAAAACAGGATTGATTACGAGAAAGAGTCAGGAGTTGAAATATCACAAAATTAATAATGTGGATACGACAAATACCTTGGGCATCGGTGGAATAAGAATATTTGTGGGGAACGATAAACCAATTGTTTTTAAAAACCTGTCAAAATTTGAAGAAGTTAGGTCAAAAATTCTAGATTATATGGAGAAAGCACAAGGAAATGCAACTACCACTACCACCAGCATATCTGCTCCCAAAAATAATGATGTCGCTGAACAACTAGAAAAACTTGCAAAACTCAAAGAAAGTGGAGTATTGACAGAGGAGGAGTTTGCAGAGCAGAAATCCAAAATTCTTAAAGCATAAAGTTCCCTAATACTTTATCTGTTATGTGTTATCGCTATGGATAAAAAAGGTAAAAAGAATTTGTTGGCTATTGGTTTGTTTGCTGTATGATTATGAGTCTTTGGGTTTCTTGCAAAAATGGCTCTGACCCCCTATATTCAACCTTACTTTACAAAAAAAGAGAATCGTGATCAATGTGTTGAAAATGTAAAGCGACAAGGTAAAGCAGTTAGAGATTGTATGAAGAGTTGTCCAACATGTGATTTTTGTCGTGTAGATTGATATGAGCGTTGTGATGAGGTGTATAAAGAGTGTCTAAAATCAACTATTTCCGAAGAATGAATAACTGACTGTGTAAGGGAAAAATACTAACTAAAAAGAAAATCCTAAATTATTGAAATAGTGTTGTATTTATTCTGCATTCATAAATGAAAACAATTCATAAGGTATTATTGGGTATTGGTTTGGCTGTTGCACTTATCTTTGTTATGGTATCGTGTGACAATAAGATCGAAAAGTATGGCACAACATCTCCGTCAGATATGCAAATGCAGTATCAAGATTTATTTAATGAGGTGGTTTGGGCAGAAGATAAGTGAAACAGAGAAGCAAGAAAGAAATATCCTATCAAAACTGTAAATGAAGCAAAAATACATGCTAAGGAGTTTCTGAAACTATCAAAGAAACTGACCGAGAAGTATAGGAATGAGGTATTGGAAAAGTATAAAATAACCAAAGAAAAACGAAAAGAAATATCGAAAACATCAATAAAAGAAAAGCGAAAATTGCCTCCTACATACAATGGTTTCTAGTTGTATTGTGCCACCTTTCGAGGTGGTTTTTTCTTATGGTGTATTTTGTGTGCTATTTTTTGCATTTTTCTCTTGCATTGTGTATACTTAATGTATATCATAAAGACACACAAGGAATATTTATTTCTCACTGATGGAATGAAAAGAGTGGAATTTGGAGAAGAAAAGAGGGACATTGTCCTTGCCACAAGAAATATTGATCTTGAAAGAGTGAAGCAGATGATAGAGGCTGGACAAGTGGTGAAATCTTTGCCTAATCCAAACTATCCTCATCAGCATATCCTGTTGATTGAATATGATACATATCCTTGTCTTGTGCCAGTGGTTGAAGATGAAGAAAAAATCTTTATAAAAACTGCATATTTTGATAGAAGATATAAGCAAGCACTTTAATATATACTATATGTATCCATGACTTACACCAAAGAACAACTTATGCAAGAGGGGCGAAAATATGGGAGAGATATCCCTCATCTTGTAGATGAACAAGATTATGACCTCCTTTTTGATCCTGATGCTATCGAATCGATGCAGGGAATGTATGATGCAACTTATGAATCGATTGATGCTATGGATATTGGGGATATTCAAAAAGGGTATTTGAAATCTAATACGAAAACTTTTATTGAAAAGGAAAGGGCAGGAATACTGAGTGAAGAAGAAATTTCACGAGTGAAAAACTGGATGAAAGTCATAGATAATAAGAAGATACTCACCGTCCCTCAACCAATACCACAACCTAAAACCAAGAAAAAAGCCATCAATATCAGAATACATGAGGAAGATATTCTCCTTTTGAAATCACAGGCAGATGAAATCGGTTTGCCATACCAGACGATGTTGTCCTCTTTTCTCCATCAACTTGCACACAGAAAAATCAATCTGTCTGCTGAGTAGTTTTTAGTATCATTACTGCGATAGTATGGTGTATCCTGAAAGTTATCGAAATTATAGGATCATTGCTCATAAAGATGTTTATAAATGAATAGAGACTGAACGAGTGGGGCTCTATGAAGTTCATTATGACCACTGAAAGGTAGTGTGATGGTCGGAAAATCCATCTGCTACGGGTAATGATATTGATGATTTGATTGGCTGATTGGAACTGATGCTGGCTGATGCAAAGAAGTGCAAAAAGGAATGAGAATTGTATGTAGAAGAGAATGATAGATTGGTAAAAGTATAAAAAATCCTAACACATTGTGAAAAATGATTATACTGCTTGGTATAGTCGTTTTTTATTATGTGCAAAATACACATGTCAGATGCAGATTACAGACTCAAAGTGGCACTGGATGCAGTGAATGAAATCGATGAGAGTAAAATTAGGAAAGAGATGGAGAGTATTGGAAAGAAATGAGGAAAGGCAATGAGTGATTGATTGGATCAGGAATCTAAAAAAGGTGCTGATAAAGTAATAAAGAATATGGAAGGCATTGAAAAGAAATGAAATATTTTCACGAAATTGTGACACAAAATTAAGACAGCATTTACTGGTGCATCAAATGCCATAAGATGATTGGTGGCAAGTATTCCTGTGATATGACAAATATTGGCTGTGTTGGGCTTGGTAGTCACAGCACTCAAAGGAGTGTGAGATAAAATAAGTCACAGTATGGATGTAGCAAGAGAGTTTGAAGATGCTTTTGCTGGTATTAGAAAAACGGTTGATGAAAGTGAAACAAATCTGAGAAAGTTAGAAAAAGCGGTAGTGGCACTGAGTACAGAGATACCAATGACTGTACAGGAACTTAGTAAAATAGCAGAATTAGGTGGACAACTAGGAGTCCCTGCAGATAAATTGATAGATTTTACAAAAACAGTGGCAATGTTGTGAGTGACTACAAATCTCACATCAGAAGACGCAGCAACAGCATTTGCAAAGATTGCTAATAATACAAAAGAACCATTAGAAAATATAGATCGTATGGGTGCTTCTGTGGTGGCATTGGGTAATAACTTTGCAACAACAGAATCAGATATTGTGGCATTTGCTAACAACATAGCATCTCGTTGAGCAATTGTTGGGATGTCTACGGATCAGATATTTGCTATTGCTACAGCATTTTCTTCTGTTGGCATGGAAGCAGAAGCATGATGAACAGCTGTTTCTAAAGTTATTTCAAGACTTAGTGAAGCTGTGCTTACTTGATGATGATCATTAGAAGCATTTGCAAGGGTTTCGTGATCTTCTGCGCAAGAGTTTGCGGAACTATGGAGCAACGATCCATGAGAGGCATTTTCTAATTTTGTTGCATGATTATGAACAGCATGAACAGATGCTATGATTATCTTAAAAGAACTAGAACTAACAGACGAAAGACTACAGAAAGCATTTCTTTCATTAGCAAACAATAGTGATCTCCTCACTAATGCAATAGATTTATCTAGTGAGGCACGAAAGAACAACTCAGCACTGCAAGATGA
>PDOX01000034.1 GCA_002746475.1 candidate division SR1 bacterium | reverse complement strand
GCATATCGATACTGGTTTTGGTCAATTCGACCAGCATTCCTTTTCAAGAATACAAAACTCACGATCATGTGAGGAGTACAAATTCCAAAGAAGAAAAAGAATATTCGCCGTTTTGATGCGATACTCAGACATACTCAGCAGATATATGTGAGAGATTTCCAAGCATTAGCTGATTTAAAAAAATATAGTTACAAAAAGGTTGATTTTTTTATGGATACGAGTTATTTCGCAATTGAATGGAAAAAATACAAAACTCCAGCACAAAAATATATTGTCGTAAATCTCAACAGCAGAGGAGAAAAATTTCTAGGAGATATTATTCGTGATATTACGGAATATGCTCAAAAAGGCTACATAATTTACTATGTTCCAATTTCTGCAGGACTTGATGATGATCGTGTATATTTCGAGAAACTCAAAAAGAAACTTCCTAAAAAGACTGATCTCCAGATCCTTGAACGAGAACATGATTTCAAGTATTTCCTCAAAATACTGTGAGGAGCAGAAAAAGTAGTTGGAACGAGATTGCATTTATATTTGATCAGTCAGTTCATAGGGCTAGATACCATTGTCTATCCCTATCAGAGAAAGATTATTAGAATGCAGGAAGTCTTGTCTAAAGTAGCAGTGTAAAAGAAATTACATCTTCAAAAGTTTTGCTTTCCATTCATAAATTTTTTTTGGAATAATGAGAGAGAGAAGTCTTGAAAATATACTGCGATATGCTCTCGGATAGTCATGACGATATTTCCATGCAACTTGTAGAGACTTTCGTTCTAGTTTGAATGTATTACGATTTGAGGTATTATGCATTCTATCCATATACCAAACCATTTTTTGTTTGAGATTGGCAAATTTTCCTAGTTTCCCTAATTTAAGCCAAAGTTCATAGTCTTCAGCTAAAAACTCTCCATCAACAAATCCCCCAACTTTTTGGAGATCATTTTTTCTACACATCACGGTTGCAAAAATAAATTGGTTAGATTTAAGAAGCGTATTTCTGATAGGCGTATCATGTTCCTTGATAATGATATATTTCCCAGTTTTGTTGTAGTGTTCATCGACAAAGAAGACATGGGTTCATACCATACTGTGATGAGGATGCTTTTCAAGGAACTCAACTTGTTTCTTTAGTTTTGTAGGATTGCACCATACATCATCATCATCCAGAAACGCGATATATTCACCCTTTGCCTCTGCAATAGCAGTATTTCTAGAAATTGCTCTTTCCATATTTTTGGGATTGTGAATGACTTTTATCCAGTCATATTTTTTTGCATACACATCAATAATTTTCCCTGTTTCATCAGTGGAGCAGTCATCTACGATAATATATTCTTTTGCCTCCAAATCTTGTACAATGACACTTTCTATCGCTTTTTTGATAAACTTCGCCCCATTATAACTTGTGGTTATCACACTTACTTTGGTCATAGTTTAGCGGTGTTGAGGTAAAATATCTTTCAGTTGCTCCTTCAAATCTTGTAGTACAAAAATGTTACTAAACAGGCTCGCGATTGTCAGTGGTCAGATCCCTCATGGGAGGGGAGTGTAGGCAAACACCTTATCTTTGATGCTTTCTATATCCACATCTCCAACCGCCTTCCCAGATTTGTCATGTCCATAGCCCACATCGATCACGATTTGGCTTTGATCTTCACGGACAAATTCCGCATTCACTAGATGGATCACCCCAGTACAACTGATAATAATATCAGACTGTTTACAGATATTTTTTAAATATTCTTGATCACTGAGACTATTGAAACAGCTCACGGTTCCTCATCTCTTCATACATTCAATGGCGAGCGGTTTCCCGATCAAATTACTTTGCCCGATAATCACGATCTTTTTTCATTTCAAGTCATTGAGATCATAAGTAGCCAAGACTTCAATCACAGCTTTTGGGGTTGCTGGAAGGAAATCTATCAGATCAATCGCAGACAGTCCAGACATTATCCCTCCTAATCCATCAATATCTTTCAGTGGATTGATACTTGCCAAGAGTGCTTCCTTATGTGCTTGCAAAGCTTTTGGTAGTGGAAGTTGGATCATAATTCAGATACAGTCCTCATCGGTATTGAGTTGAGTGATGAGAGAGAAAATATTTTTTACAAGAGGATGTTGTCATTCTCAAATCGCGTCATTCTGAGGCTTTGCCGAAGAATCCATACAGCTACTGGACTCTTCGCTTTCGCCTGTCTGCCGACAGGCAGGCTCTGAGTGACGATGAAGCCTATTTTGAACACTTAAAACATCCTCATCTCTAAATATTTTACACCCAATTCCGATATCTTCTCCATATCTTTTTTTAAACTTCACATAAGTAGCAGAGGAGCTATTATCTCAAAAATACAAGATCGCAATATATTTATTATGCTGTTCTCCAAAACGAGTGACTACTTGTGCTTGTAAATTCTTTTTTATCTCGTTGGCTCTCTCAGTTCAATATAATAACATGAAAATCAATGCTTAATGATAAATAACAAATTAATGGTTAATTATTAATGTTTAGTGTTTAACGATTAGTGATGATACTGTACATGAATATCAATATTTCCAGTGTATTTTCTCATTTTCACTTCAGCCAACTTTAGCATTTTCTCACTTGCTCTTTCATAGTCCTTATTCCCCTTTTTTTTTCAGTAAATAACTTCTTTTATACCAGATTGAATAAGGAGTTTAGCACATTCATTACAGGGGAAAAGAGAAAGATAAATACTTGATCATTCAAGAGAATTACGATTGGCATTAAGAATCGCATTTGCTTCAGCATGCACAGCATATGCATGTTTATTATTTAAAAGGTTTTCTGTATCATCATCAGTCCGAGGAAGAGCATCATCACTAATTCCGATAGGAAATCCATTGTAGCCAATCCCTACAATTTTTTTGTCAGGACTGACAATGCAAGCCCCCACTTGAGTACTAGGGTCTTTACTTCTTTGTGCAGATAAGAGCGCCACACCCATAAAATATTCATCTCGCGAAATATAGTCTTCTCTTTTCATAGGTATAAGTTTCACAAAATTAAAAGCTATATTTATGTATGCTTCTCAATATATCTCTTTTGTGCTTTTTCAATAATACTATAGGCTTCTTCTCTAGTTCAAAATCCTTTAATAGTAATTTGTTCATATTTTTCTTTTTCTAATTTTTTGTATTCTTTGAAGAATAATTTAAGTTCATTTTGTGTATGATTTGGAATATCTTTAACACTAATATATTCATCCCATCTTGGATCAATATCACTGATAGGTACTGCAATAAGTTTAGGATCATGCCCTTTTTCATCTTCAGTATCAATTACTCCGATCAATCTCACTTTCACCACACATCCTGTAAATGTAGGGTAGGTTGTCAGTAAAATTACATCTGTTCCATCACCATCCGGTTCGGTAGTTTGAGGAATAAATCCATAATCAAAAGGGTAAAACATACTATGATGCAAGACTCTATCGAGTTTGAAATATCCTTCTTCTTCGTCATACTCATATTTATTTCTTGATTCTTTTGGAATGTCAATTACCATATTCAAAATTCCTGATTTTTCATCAGCAAAGGTGGGAATATCTTTATATAAATTCATACTACTATTATAAATTATTAAATAAACAACCAATAATCACGCAAATTATCAGTCTAAAAAGACTACGAAAAACATTTAAAAATACAAGTCTAATTTACCAACTTCCTCCACCACCTCATCATCAACCTCAACCAGAAAATCCACCTCATCCGCTTCAACTAGAACTTCAACTAGAACTTGGAGCAGAGAAGGCACTTGCTGAACCAAATCATTCCATACTATTACTAATACTTGAAGTGATACTACTAACACTACTGCTATCAAATCCAGAACCATAGATCCAGACAGGATGATAGTTACTTTTTGTTAGTGCTTTTTCACATTTTTCTATCCATTCCGTTTCCATCCCAAGAGCAACAGCATAAGGCAAAACTTTCTCAAAATACTGCGGATCATCTTTGATAAGTTGTTGAAGTTTTGGCTCTTCCACAGTTTTTAGATATTTTTTATATCCTACCACTTGCTCATAAAGTTCTTTTCATTCAGGACTCAACTTATCAATATATCTTAGAAAAATCATTATCTCTACATAAATAATGAGAGCGCTGATTATGAAATAAATTAGTATATTA
>PDOX01000011.1 GCA_002746475.1 candidate division SR1 bacterium | reverse complement strand
AACAGAGCAACAGAGCAACAGAGCAACAGAGCAACAGAGCAACAGAGCAACAGAGCAACAGAGAAGAAACAAGTATTAATATTTTAAAATTAATGTGAATAAATATTGAAGAATTTTTACCACACAATATTCCTAAAAAATATATACAAAGTATTCAAAATTCAACAAATTCATGATTTTGAATACAATTATCAGAAGATGATATAAAAAATCATCTCTTTTTAAGTGATAAAGTATTTTTATTAAAAGACAAAGATAGAGTAATCTGATTTTCTTCTATAAAGTTTTTTTGAGATTTAATATACAGATTTTGATCTGTTATACACAAAGATTATCAAAAAAAATGAATATACACCCATTTAAGTAATTATGTTTCAGGGAAACAGTGATTTTTAAGAACGCAAAATCAAAATGTCATTAAGTCATTACAAAAATCTTGATATAGGACACTTACTTGAGAACTTGCTTATGATTTTATGGCGCAAAAAATTGATAATGAAAATATCAATAGATTTTTTGCTCATCTAGATAATGGAATAAATAAATTTTATAGGGGAATTTTCAGAAAGGTATATGAATGACCTATGGGAAATAAAGAAAATGTAAAATTTATTGATAAAAATTTTCATTCTGATTTTGAATACAAAGAATGAGACGCTCTTTTAGTTGTATACTATAAATAATGCTAATACAAAAGTTTCTAAAAAATAAATACAAAAATATTTCTTGAATTACAGTTATTGATTCTTGAAAACCATGAAAAAATATTGGAATACTTGCCATTACGCATGGCAATGAAACTGTTGGATTAAAAATATTTAAGTATTTAGAAGAAGATATTACTATCAAAAAAAAACTTCAACAAGGAAAAATATTTTTGATAACGATGAATCCTCTTGCTTATAAAAAACAAACAAGATTCATTGATGATAATATGAATCGTATTTCTAATCAAATATTTAATCCTCAAAGCTATGAATATAAAAGATTAGAAGAGCTAAAACCCATATTGAATGAACTAGATATTGTACTAGATATTCATAGTTTTTCTAATAGTTATGATCTCGTAGCTATTTGCGATAAGAATAATATTCAAACAACAAAAGCTATTTTCAGCTTAGAAACTATTTTAGTTGATGATCTTAAAAAATCATGAAGCATTATCTGATACTGTAAAAGAAATAATACAGAAGGATATGGAATTGAGTGTGGACATCACAATGACCCAAATTGACTCGAAAAAGGGAAACAGCAAATAATAAACTTTTTATCTTATTATAATGCTATTCATATAAACAGCTATAATAGTACAAATAATATAGAACACCAAAATATTTATCAGTTTAAAGAAAAAATCCAACCATTAACAGATAATTTTACATTTACAAAACCGTTTGTATGATTTACATCTTTAGAAGAAAATGAAATCTTTGCAAAAGATCAAGACAAAGAATACAGAAATACTTTAGGAAAAAATATTTATCTTGGAATCCCTGCAAAAAATCCTAAAGCTACAGATGGGGCATGATTTTTATTTGAAAAATTAGAATAATTTTATGCAATATTTAAATGTTTGGTTTGCTATTATTTTACGATGAATCGCTCCATTAGTCTTAAAATATTTTTTTTCTGATTTTAATTTTTTCCTTGTATTATGACTGATCCTTTTGTTTTCTGGACTAGGAATTATTTTTACAACCAAAAATATCAAACAATTATTTACCAAAAACAATAGTATTAATATAGCTATCATAAGTATTGCAACTCTTGTGCATTATCTAGGAAATTTTTATGGGATATTGATAGGGGATATTATTCTCACGACACTTATTATAAAAAATGCACCCTTTTTTCAAAAAATCATTTATGCCCGAAAATACAAAAGCCCTCTTAAAAAACACAATTATATTCTTGGTGTGTTTCTGATTATAGGGGTCTCATTACTGAGTATAAATCGCAATACAATCGAAAGCTTTAACCTACTTTATATATTGATTCCTTTATGCAGTGCAATCGCTTGGGCATATTTAATGATATTCGTCGGAACAGTACAAAAACCCATACAAACTCTCAGTATATGAAATTTATTATCTGGTTGTGTAATACTGATATATTTTTTATTACGTTATGGAAATATTAGTATATTTAGTGAAATACCTTGATATTACTACATTATATTTTTAGCACTAGGGTTTTTACCTACACTTATAGCCCCAATATTACGATCTAAATCTATAGAAACACTAGGAGATAAGATTATCTATTTCGATTACATCACACCAATAATCACAATTATTTGATCTATTCTTCTCTTTAAAACTGAACTTAGTACTATTAATATTATAGGAATTGGGATTGTTTTAGTGAGCATCATTATCTGTAGTTACAAGGATGAACAACTGTATCGTGAATCCGAGGAATATCTTAACGATACTGTAGTTTTTGAATGAGAAAGTAAGGACACTATTGCGAATTTAATTCAAAAAGAAGCAGATACAGACATCCAACCCCATAGCCAATCATGTAAATAACCTATCATTTTCTCTTTCATATTTTTCAATACTTTACTATCTTTATTTGTTCCCTCTATTTAGTTTTCTTATTTGATATCTTTTCTAATCCCTCTTAATGTTCTCTACTTCCCCTTAAACACTACTAAAAAGGTATTAAGAATAACATAAATATCCATGGCAACTGACCAATTCTGGATGTAATACAGATCAAGTTTTGCCTCCTGTGAAAAGGGAATATTATCTCTCCCAAACACCTGAGCATACCCAGTGATTCACGGTGTCACGGAAAGTAATCTT
Organism: candidate division SR1 bacterium; assembly: GCA_002746475.1. Taxonomy (GTDB): domain Bacteria; phylum Patescibacteriota; class Gracilibacteria; order Absconditabacterales; family Absconditicoccaceae; genus PDOX01. Next base: position 18,095 of record PDOX01000011.1, on the reverse strand, counting down.
TTTTCTCGTTCTTCATATTTTTCTACTTCTGCTGGGAGATGGGGTCTTGGACCAACCAAAGACATCGTTCCTGCTAATACACAAAATAACTGAGGCAATTCATCGATTGAAGTTTTTCTGATAAATTTTCCGACTTTTGTGATTCTTGGATCATTTTTTATTTTAAATAGCGGTCCCTTTCTCTCATTTTTTGCAAGCAAATCTTTTTTCAGATCTTCTGCATTACTAACCATACTCCTAAATTTCACGAAAGTGAATATTTTCCCTCATTTCCCTACTCTTTTCTGAAAAAATAATACCGGTCACTTACTTTCAAATTTTATCGCTATTGCAACAATCAGAAACACAGGAGAAAGCAAGATCAATGCAATAGTACTCACAACAATATCAAAAATCCTCTTGAACACCAATGACCAACCATCAAGCGTAGAATGGGTATATTCCAGTGCAATGGTATTCGCAATATATTCAGGTTTATACACAACATCTTGTACAAACTGCCCTTCCGAAAAATGGAAAAATCTCGTAGAAGCAAATCTGATTTGATCAAAGACCTCTTGCAATATTTGTTTTCCCACATCTCCAATAATATAAATACTGGCATAAGTTTTTAAACGCTTGTCGTAACTAATATCTTTTGGTTCAATAACCGTAATATTTGCATGAGCATAGTCTGTAAGTTGTGCAATAATCGCTTGATGTCTCGTGATATTTGTTGAGATAATAAGATTTCTTCTCATATTCTTTTTATACCATCTTTTTTCTAGATAATATCGAATACTATCAAAAAGCAAACATAATACTAAACCTAGCACCCCAGAAACGAGCAAGACAAATCTTGATACACTATTTTCTCGGAGCAATCCTGTCCCGAAATAGAGAAAAAAAGTATTAACAATCAACCATGAAAACCAGACTTTCAACAACAGACGAAACGAACGATCTGATTTTCTATGAATAATATACAATTTACCAATGATCCCAATACTGACAAATACCAATGATGATAGCAAGGCAAAGAACATCGTGAACGTATAATCCATTTGTGGAATTGGGAGCTGAATTCCTGGAATGAGATCCGTCACCAAACGCAATCTATACATCAAGAAAAATACCACCAAAAAAATCATAAAATGAATCAACGGTCTCATAGCACGAACAAGATATGATTTTTTCATAACCTCCCAACTTAGCAAATAAAAAAACTATTACCACTCACAACAAATACTATACTATGAATGATAATAGTTTTTTTTAAAGAAATTGGAAGAGGAAATTAGAAAGAAGAATTACGCAACCTGATCCAACTCTCATTCTATCACAGGATAATATACATATCCTTGGAATCATGTCTTTCTTCTATACTCCTCTGCTGTCATTTTTTGTGCCTCCGCAAACGATACTCTCGCTGATCATCAAGGACTTTTACCTTTTCTATCAAAATAATAATTTCAATCGCTTCACTTTACCTCAATATGTCCATATTTTTTACGAGCAGGACTTCATAGTTCAGCATTTGCTTCATATGGGATTATTGCTCATGGCTTCGCTTCATAGGGAGTTTTTACTTTCCTTTTTTCAAATTTTACTTTTTTTCAATTGTTTGTTGTTATATATCTCTGCTCTAATATCGTATCTCGTGTCTCTCAATTTGCTCAAGAAGTAGGAAATCCATTAAATCACATATAATGATGAAGAATAGCTCTTACTCCTGCTCCACAATTATTCTTTCTAGATTGTTTATAGGGACCATTCTCCACCACAACCTTTGCTAATTTTTGAGCTGTTTTTCTCTGTTGATACCACTCTAATGAATATGGTCAAACATAATTATTATCAGAAAAATCATCATACTCATAGTGAGTATTTTCTTGTAAACTATTTATCTGAACTGGTTTTGATTGCGCATTCTGAGTCGGATTTGACTGCACATTTTGTGCGGTATTGTTTTTTGCTTTTTGAAGTGCCAACTCAATATTAAGTTTTTTTTGCTGTTCAATTTGTTGTTTTAATTTTCACAAGGCAAAAGCATTATCCTTATTCACTTCAAGATATGTTTTTAATTTTGATAAATCAGTATTAAAAAATGGTTTCAAAATATTCATAAAAGAAAAATTTTTCAGTTGCTCTAATTTACTCAAAAAACTTTCTTTCCCATTAGCATCTTCGGGAAGAAGAAACTTTTTTGCTTCCTCATTTGACATCTTAAAATCTCAAAAAATATCTGCAAAAAAACTATCAGCTTTTTTCTCCTCTCTCTTTTTTATTACAGTATCAACTACTTGTTCTATGGTTACATTAGGCATGGTCTTAGTATGTAAGAATTAAATTAAAGTGTATTGAGATACTCAATAAATTGTTCAAGTTTCTGTTTATTGTTCAAATATGGGAAGTTTTGTTTAATTGCCTCAGTGCTTAATATTGTGGTATCAAATACTACCCCATCATTGACCTCAATTTCTATTCAATCAGACTGGAACTTTCCTTTGAATTCTGGATGTTGAATGAGATATTCTCATTGTATTCGGTTGGTAATATTAATTAATCAAAGCATCTCCTCTACCGATCCAGAGATCTTTCATTCTGCAAATGATATTTTTCAGTTTTTTTCTTCTATTTTTGTTGCTACACCCCAACTTTTTACCTCAGAAGTTTCTGGATCAAATATAATATTTCATCTCTTTCATTGCCAAACAATATTATCTTTTCTTTCCTCTATTTGCTGTTGAAGGAGAAAAATATTCTTAACTACTTCATTACCTTTTTCTGAAATCATAACTATTTTTTGATTTCCTTTTACATTTGTATTATTCATATTAGTATGTGGTAGGATTGTAATTGCTTCAAGATATTTCTTTATTCTACTTTGGATTTTTTTGACAAACATTGAATTATCAAAACGCAATCCATTAAGGTTCCCCTTTCAACTTTTTATAGCATCAATATTCCCATTTTTATCAAAATTAAGTAAACAACCTTCTAATATTACAAGAAAAATCTTTTCAGAAGCTTCTTTCGCCAAATTTTTCTCATCATGATATTTTGATGCCCAAAGTTCAGTAATTGTTTTTTCTTTTCAATCAATATTGATAGTGTAATGATTTAATTGTTTATCATAAAACTGTTTTAAGATAGTATCTTGGATTGGCATCCCATCTGAAATATTAAGTTTCCCTGTCTCTTGATCAAATATATATTTATTTTTTTCTATTTCTGTTTTTCATAGCTTTAATGCTTGGTCGTAATATACAATACTATCTACATCATTACTTCGCTTAAAATCCCACAATGACCTTTTAGCCTGAAGTATCAATATTCCTCTATACAACTCATCAAAGTATTGTTCCATTTCCATGGCTTTGTTAGTAAGCAACGATTTCGCAATCTTAATATCATACACTAAAAGATTAGCCTTTAATGCTTCTCGTTCTTTATATTTATCACTAATAAGGATTTCTATTTCTTTAGGAATATCTAATTCATCTTCTTTTGTTCATCCCAATCAAGATCATTCAACATTTCTCAAGTTTTCTAGTCTCATATGTGCAGATTCTACTTTATCAATATATTGCTGTTCTTCTGGAGTAAACTTCTCACGAACTTTTGTTATATATGATTTTCTTTCTGCTATATTTTGAGTATTAGTAAGCTCAGATTGCATTAAACATACTTCTATTTTACCATTTTTATAAGTAAAAAATTGTCTTTGCAAATCACCTAATCCTGCTCTCTTTGCACTAATGAGTAAAAAATATGGTAATTCAACATATCTACCATTACTTGCTTGTTTTTTTATAAATTCTTTAATCTGATTTTTAACCTCTTCTTTATTCTCTTCTGTACGGACAGATAATTCCTCAGTCACAATAACTCTAATTTTATTCTCTAATTCTTTTTGTAATTTTCTATCAATAGATTCTGTTGCTGTATCAATTGTAGATTTAGATGTAAAATTTACTATAAACTGATTTACTCTTTTTTCAACATCTTTATTTTTTAATGGTCTTCATAATGATGAAAGTAATCCTTTATCTATAGTCCAATCATTATTTACTTTTCGTTTATCTTTATAATATACCCCATGAACGCCATCTGTTCATTCACTATAAAATTCCATGATTGTATTTTTATCATTATTCCCTGTATATCCATATAATTCTTTTGCTAATCTATACATTACATTTTGTAATATATTATCAGAATATTCCATAGTTCCATTTCTTTCTTGATTTTGTTGAACAATAGCAATAATATCTTCTTCTGTATTCGTTGTATACTTAACTTTATTTAGATCAAAATCTGCTTCTATAAATTTTTCAATAAAATTTACATTTTTATGTGAATCAGGAATTTGCAAGACATATCTTTCTACATCTAATTGTGTCAGATTTAACCATTCTCTATACTTTTCAACTAGCTTCACATTCTCATTATAGTTTGGACTTTCTTCATCCTCTCTCAAAAGTGAACTACGACTAAAAGTAGCAAATAATTCTTGAAAAAGATATGGTTGTTCCTTTTTAATATTTTCTATTTTTTCTAGTTTATTTTTTGGAAATCCAGAAAAGAATTCCATTTTATATACACTACTATTTTCTTCTATAGATTTTTTGTCATCTCGCTTGTTATCCTCTTTCATCTGTGCATATATTTTTGATTGTGTAAAGATTTCTGATAAATATTGCATTCCTCCAGCACCTTTTATTTTATCAATCACAGTATTCTTCCTGAAAACTTTAACAATATATTCCATTCTCAAATGAATCTTCTTTTCTATCTCAGTCCACTTTGTATTAAACTCTGTTTTTTTTGTATCGGAAAGTGTTGCAAGAAAATCTTCTTTACTCTTCCCACTGGATACATATTCCCACAATGAGGTACATGTATCAAATTTTCCATTTTGCAATTCATCCATAAAAATCGTTGACCAACAAGCATCTTCTAATGTATGTTCTTTATCTACAGAATCATTAAATGTATGATGAACTTTTTCATTTAAAGAAATATTTCATTTTTTCTGATTGTGTATTAACTGTAAAATAGCCTGATTTCTTTTCGCTTTTTCTTGTCTTAAAAAGTCTTCTTTATTTTGGGTATAGAAATCATTTACATCAAAATACAATGAATCTACTCACATACTTACAGCAGCAGTAGCTGCCCCAATTGCTAATCATGCAAGAACGCCAAGAGGACCACCACCGCTCCCTATACTTACAAATGCCAACACAACTTCTGCTGCAAAGGAGGATCCAGCTATTACTGCTTGCCATGTTGCCTGATTTCTTTTATTTTCTGCTCTTACCTTATTAACTTTTTCAATAAGATCAGCCTCCTTTTGTGTTTCCAGATACATCCATACATCTAAACCTGCGAAAGCAACATCAATCAACATTGCTCATGACAGTGTTTGCAAGAATTTATTCATTTTATTCCCATGTTTCAAAATTCTGGTCATAGTTTTCATTTCTTGTTCACTACCAGCATTTAACAAAGCTTTCAAGACATCATCATTTATATCTGTAATATTTTTTTGACGCAGTATTCTTTTTGCTTCATCAATATTCTTAGCCTTAGAAAGTTCTGGTATATGCTTTTCAATTTTAGAAAGTTGATCTACTGTTAATCCAGTCTCTTTCAAAAGTTCTTTTGGTAATTTTCATTCAAGTTTCTGCCAAGATTTTAATAAACCAACTGTTTCATCTCCTATATCTGGAAGTCACTTTTCTAATGTCCTAATATGTTTATTAATAGATTTTATTTGCTTTGAACTTAGACGAGATCCTAGAACTCTTTTTTGCTTCTTTAATGCATCAATTGCATTTTCTACTGTTCATTTTACTTGTTCTCAGGTCAATCACTCACTCATTTTTTTTAACTCTCTTGTGTTCATAGATTTACTCAAAGCAACTGTTCATGCTACTCATCCTACCGATGTAGCCATTCATCTTATAACAGTGTTAGACTGACTATTTTCATCATTTCCTGTTTGATTATTATTTACTTGGCTAGTATTTTGCTGACTAGCATCTGTTGATCATTGCGTCACATCATCTACTCATTGCACTATAGTATTGCTATCATCTATATTATTGTGAGTATTATCATCTTCATCATCTAATGATACCCCTAAAATCTGTGCTTTTAATTTATTTAACTCTCTTTCTGTTTTTCTTTTTTCTATTTCTAGTCTCTTTTCTTTCATAAAATCAAAGATTTTATTTGCTGTTGTTGGAGAAATAAAATTAATAATATTTTTCCATCGTCAAAACTCCTCTACTTCATTAAAATTTTCAGGAAGTTTCTTTTTCCCTATTAAAATATCTTTCACTTTTTTTTCTATCGGTAAAAGTGCTAATGATTTAAACCATCATAATTCATCCTTCAAATTATCAAGATAATATTCAGATATTTCCTGTTTGAGTTGTTCTACTTTTGCCATAGTAATATAATTTAGATTTAAATTTATTATGATGCCTTTGCTAAGAACTTAACAAGTGTCTTGATTCATTTCAGTATATCATCGGTATTAGATAATAATTTACTAGCATTTCTAGATTTCTTTAATGCTTTAAATGTATCTACTAACCCATCTAAAGATTCATCACTTATTCATGCAATATTATTCCCTTTCAATTTTAATATAGCATCATGATCTAAACTTTTAATAACATCATCTAGGTTTCTTACCAATGGTTTGTTCGTCGTAGGATCTATAATAGTACTTACAAATTTTTGCCCCTCTAATTTTTTCAATATAGTCAACTGACTAATAGCATGTGAAAAGCTCTTATCTCCTTTAAGGATTTTCAATAATTCTGTTGATTGATCTACTACACTTTCTCCTCATTTTACTAATTCTTTTCTAAGATATTCTATCTGCTCAATTTGTTTCTGGATTTGTTTAACTTTACTTGTATTTTTCGTATTTTTTAAATCATTTTTTAATATCTTTATTTCTGATTCAATCATACTAAATATTGGCTTTTTGAGTAAGTTTTCTGTATCTTCTATACTAATATTTTTTAAAATTCCCTGAAATTTAGCTTCTAATCTATATACTTCTGAAAAATCATCAAGTGTTTTAGATAACTGTTCTGATAGTATCATAATCTGCTTTGAAGTCATAGAATCCAAATTTATTTTATCAATATTTTCTATGATATGATATAAGTTTTTTATATCTTTAAATTCTCCACCTAAAATCACTTCTTTAAATAAATTTTTTTGATTTTCTGATAATTTAGCAAATTTTGAGATTCTTCATGCTTCTCAGTTCATAAAATTATCTAATACTTCTACATGATGCATTCCTGTAATATTAAATATTTTTTTACGATATCCATTCCATACTCCTTTAGTATTTTCCCACACTCATATTTTTTCCTGTTTAAAAAACAGATTTCTCAAAGATTTGTTTTTTGTAAATGGAATATTTTCTTGGTTAAAAAATAAAGTCCTTAAATAATTATCTGGCATATCAACTGTTGTCTTCCCAGCTATTTTCTGCATAAATTCAGTCATAGAATTTACCTGTCATTTTCCTATATTTTTCCATCTAGGATTATTTAATTTACATAATTTCTCTGTAACTGCTCCATGAACCTTTCACTCAATAATATCTTGATATAATAATTGATCTCCATTAGGAATGTTATATCTATTTTTTAGTAACCGAAATGGTGTATTACTTAAATTTTTTAGACCTAGAAGTCTTGTACCATGACGCATTGCAGTTCCTTGACGTCTCCACATAAATGAAAATATATTAGCATCTCTAATAAATTTTCAAAAATTCTGCATTCTCTTACTACCCTTAACTTGACCAATTCATGTAATAACACCCCCACCAACTAATAAAGGAGCTGTTGCTGTCAGCCATCATGATAAATATTCTCCCTTCCAAAGTTTTTCTCCTGATTTCTTTGTATGATATCGTAAATCACTAACTACTGCCATCCCAATATTTAATATTTTTTCTCATATATTAGGATCATCATTTTTCATCTGTTGGATAGCTTTTGCTCATATTAGAATTTCTTTCTTTGTAGCAAAATAACTATTAATAAGATTAATATACTCTTTTATTTCTTCCGGTGTTATTGTTCAATTTTCAATCTTATTTTTATATTCAGCAAAATCTTTAATCATACCATTTTTTAATGCATCTAATCATGATTTCTCCAAAAATTCTTGTATATTTTTATTCTTAGAATTTATTGTTTCATGGAACGAACTAAAATACAAGTATGACCAATCTTTATCAAAATTTTCACGAATATCCTTACTCATTTTATTACAAAGATCTATTCCACTAGATTTTAATTCAGGAGTTAATTGTCAATTTAAATTGATAAATTTTTGTAAATTATCTTTCCCATTTGAATCTTTTAGTATTAGATCTCTTTGTGCATCAGCACCAACTTTTTCTTTTTCCATATTTTTAGAAAGAGAAGCATCAAAAATATTTTGTGCCTTCATAACATCAACAGCTTGATGTAGCTTCCCTCCATTAAAATTTCTATATCTCTCATCTCAATAGACATATTTATCTAACCATTCAGAATCATTAATAGCATCATCGAATGTAGAATGATCTTCTTTTAAGAATTGATACTTTTCTTCTGCAATTTTTTCTACTAGTATATGACGTTTATCTTGTGCATATTGCATAACTTTAACATACTGTCTGAAAAAGAAATCTAACTCATTTTTCCTATCTGTTTGAGTTCATGACTCCATCCATTTTTTAACACTATCGCTTCGATTCTTCCCTTTAAATGGAATAAAAGAAGTAAGCGTTGATAAATATGGTCAAATAAATCTCTTTATTTTTTCTTCTCCCCATCATAAAATCAATCCTTGTATATCTTCTATTTTTTTAGATCTAAGATAAGAATAATATCAGTGTTCAGATAGTAAGGAATCAACGCTAGAAAATTCATTATCTACACACATAGGAACCGTAGCTTTAAAATCATCAAGTGTCATATTGTTTTTATTTACATATTTTTTATATCAGTCTGCAATACTCATTCATCATCGTCAAGCATCAAGCTCCTTTTTCATTACTGTATTATATTGAATATCAATATTGTCTCCTAGTTTCTGATATTTTTTAAATTTTTCAGGATTTTTTTCTTTTAATTTTTCAGTAGCTTTGATTTGATCCTCTACATCATCAACTGCATCGGGAGATTTTCCTCCAAACAATCAAAAGAAATCCCAATTTCCAGTAGAAAATCCTCTTATAAGATAAGTTGCGGCTCCTCATAATCCTACCCACTTTAAGGTCTTTCCATACCAAGTATCAAAAAATTCTTTTTCTTTATTACTCTCTATATTCTTTTTCTTTCCAAATATCCAATTCCATGTTTTCTTGACACCTCCAGAAATCCAATCGAACGCTTTTCCAACCATTGCTCCAATAGCAACAGCTCAACCAATCACTCCACCAGCAACCGCGGTTCAACGAAGTCATTGCATCCATCCATGATATTTTTCTTTCTCATCTCCCTTTACCCAATCTCATACTTTTTCAACAATACCTTTTTCAACCTCTTTCAACTCTTTCTTAGATTTTGCAATAATGTTAGCGATCTCAGTCTGCATAGTTTTCAATTCTTTTATTTCTGGCTGATATTTTTTTCTTTCTGATTGTTTAATAGTATTCAAAAACGTATCAAGTTCCTTCTTTACTTGTTCTGATTCTTTTTTCAATGCTTCTACCTTTGCTGTATCTGTTTGCTTTTCAAGTTTCTGCTTAATTTCAAGCAATTTTTTTTTCTTTTCATCAAGCTGTTGTTTAACATCAACAGTTTCTACTTTTTTTTGCACAATAGCTTGCTTTTCAACCTGTTTTTTTTGTTGTGGAGTTGAAGTCATTTTTTTTATAAAATTTTTAGATAAAATCTTTCTATAAAAGTCCTTACCTTAAAGTATACTCAAAAATGAAATATATGCAAAAAATGGGAGAGTTTTTTTAGTTGTATTTAATTGTTGTATTGGTATAATAATTTGGTGTGTAATGTTAATATGTTTATATTAATATTTTTTATTTTTTTTATTATAATTATAATGACTATGAAAACGATGAAAAAAAGTATGATGAAGTTTTTTACACTTGCTCTTGCAAGTTTTGTTTTAATCAATGTGGGATTTGCATCTCAAACTCCTTCATGTCTCTCTGATTTTTGAAAAGAAGAGATTCAGAAAATGGAAACGATAGAGATGATTTTTAACCAAAACACTACTGTTTTTGAAACAAAATTTCCCGGTTCTCGTTCTGATGTTCAGACTTTCACGCAAGAAATTAAGGATACACTCCATTGTAAAAATGGATATAAAAATTTTGATGCATTTAAACGTTGAGTAGCAAACTTCATCAATACCTTGCTCGCAAAAAAAACTCCCACTCTTCCCCAAGCAAAACAAGTAAATTTAGAATATAGCAAAGCTGTAGCAGATTTACAAAACAATCTATCAGAATTCTTTGCTCTTGGTATGGAGAAAAACACGTTTGAAACATCTGCTTTTAAACAAAATATCAATTTTGGTGTTGCTGTAGATAATACATCAAAACAACATAAAAATGCTTTTATTATAAAGGGAGCATTGTTAAATAACTGAAAAATTGATACAACGAAACCACTTCTTGACACTACAATCAAAGGGGAACTCGCTATTGAAGGGTCAGAAAGTTATACGGTTATGGATCCTACTGGGAAAAGCGAACCCAAAGTTATCACAGAATGAGGTGCAGTAAACGCAGATATAGATGCAACTATAAAACTAGATAGTAAAAATATTTTTGTTATGTTGAATGATCTGAATGCAACTATCAAATCAAATAATCCGTTTATCAATGCTGTTGCTCAGGCAAAATTAAAAGAAATAAAAGAAAAATTATTGGGGAAAAATATCCATCTTCCACTTCCAGAAGAATTTGGGAAAGCATACGCACAACAAATGATGCTCCAAAATACCCAAGATATCAAGATATTCAAAATCATTGATAATGGTACAGCAACGCCTTATGTCGTTTTAGACAAAAATATCTGTGATGTTTTCGTAATGCAATATCAAAATAAAAACAATTGTGCAGAAACTGTAAAAGAAGTTAATCAATCACTCAAAAAAATCAGCACAATAACAAAAAATACTGATGGAAGTTATACACTCACCTTTGATGCAAGGCATTTACCAGATACCTCTGAGGGTTCATCTGATGATACACTTTCTCTCGTACGAAATGAGAAGAAAATATTAGCTATCAAAGGGACTATTGCAGGGACAACCATCAATTATGAAAATAATTTCTTACATATCAACAATCCAAAATTATTTAACATTGAGGGAGCTTTCAATCCTCAAACATGAATAACATTGACACTTACTGATTTGAATCCTGATGATGAAGTGGATTTCAATGGACATCTTTCAACTACAAAAGATACACTCCATATTGATGCACAAATAGAAACTCGTGGATTTGAAAACAATACTATCATTATTGATGTTACCATGAAAAATCTTTTCAAAAAGATTAGTCCATTTACCATTCAACAACCAGAACATTCTCTTGAATTACATGAAGTTGAAAAACTTTTTAATGATATTCAGTGATAAGACGATGAAATTGATAGTACAACAGGTTAATTTTGCTACCATTCATATCCAAGATAAAGAAAATAATTTGGATGAAATACGCAAAATCTGAAAAGGGGTTATTATCTACTTGGGTGTAGGGAGAGATAATATGCAAGATGAAAGATATCAAGCGCGTATTGATAAATTTCTTGATAAATTCACGAGACTAAGATGTCGAGATGATGAAAAAGAGAATCTCAGTGCGAGCATTACAGATACCTGATGAGAGCTTTTGATTGTTTCAAATTTTACTCTCTATGCTCATTACAAAAGTGGGAATAAAATGAGTTTTTCTCATAGTGCAAAATTTACAGAAGCAAAAACTCTTTATGACTATTTTGTGAGCCAAGCACAAGCGATATTTCCAGACAGGATACAGACTGGAGAATTTGGAGCCAAGATGCATATTACTTCTGAAGTAGCATGACCTGTGAACTATATTTTAGAGATTTAGTTCATTTCCTTTACACCTCACCCTAACCCTCTCCTTGAAGGAGAGGGAACAGAAGGGAGTATCTCTTTCCTACGAACGAAGTGAGTGAATAAGGAGAGAGAGGTAGAGAGAGGTGTGTGAAAGAAAGAGAATAATTATTTTTAATTTCAAGAAACATATATGAACAAAATGAAAAAAATCCCAGAAGAAATTATGAAAAAAATTATCCAAGCACAAAAGAATGAATTAACAGAATATTATATTTATAGAAATTTAGCAAAAAAAATTAACAATAAAACAAATGCAGAAATTTTGTTGAAAATTGCTGATGAAGAGAAAAAACACGAGAAGATATGGTCAAAATACACAAATATATTAGCCAAGCCTTATCGTTTCAAAATTTGGCGATATACCCAGATTTCGCTCATTTTTTGATTAACCTTTGGGATCAAATTGATGGAAAATGGAGAGAAACAAGCACAGATTAATTATGATGAGATCGCAAAATATATCCCCGAAGCGAAAAAAATTGAGGCAGATGAACATGATCATGAAAAAGAACTTATCGGGATGATTGATGAAAAGATCTTGCAATATATGGGTTCAGTAGTGTTAGGACTCAATGATGCATTAGTCGAACTTACAGGAGTTTTAGCTGGATTAACCCTTGGACTTCAAGATGGAAATCTGATCGCTGTCGTTGGATTAATTACTGGAATTTCTGCGGCTTTTTCTATGGCTGGAAGTAAATATCTTTCTGTAAAAGCAGAAGATGGAAAGCATCCCGTTAGATCAGCAATATATACTGGTATTGCCTATATCTCTACCGTGTTTTTCCTGATCCTTCCGTATTTTTTGATCAGCAATGTTTTTGTTGCCTTGGGAACGACACTAGGAATTGCGATACTGATTATTTTGATATTTAATTTCTATCTTTCTGTTGCTAAAGATCTGAATTTTAAGCAAAGATTTTTAGAAATGACTGCAATTAGTATAGGAGTCGCTCTTTTGAGTTTCTGAATCGGATTCGCAGTAAGAAATATTTTTGGGATAGAAATGTAAAATATTATTTTATCTAAGAATTTATTTGCAATAACTCAAAATTTTTGTATATTCTACAACTATACACTATGTATACCCATTACATATTTATTGAAATATAAATAAAAAAAATGAAACAAGTAATAAAAAAGATTATTTTTTATGATAAACTCTACCCTATCATCAAATCAAGTTTTTTCTATCAATATTGGAAAAAAGGGAATGCTTTAATTGCTCAAGCAATAAATAATAATCCTGCAAAAGATTTTTTCATTATCGGAGTGACAGGAACCAATGGAAAGACTACTACCGTAAATTTGCTTCATAAAATGTTAAATGAACAGTTGGCAAAAACGATTAGTATTAGTACTGAAAGCATCAGAATAGGACATCAAGTTTTTCATAATGATAAAAAAATGACTTCTCTAGATGTGTTTGATTTACAATCTACGTTATCACAGGCAAAAGCCCAAGGATGTAAAATCGCAGTCTTAGAAGCATCGTCTCAAGGAATTGACCAAAATAGATTTGAAGGTATCCGCTTTGATTATGGGATTTTGACCAATATCACAAGGGATCACCTTGATTATCATAATACAATGGAGGAATATACGAGAAGCAAGCAACAACTTTTCAAAGCTATCTTGAAAAATGGGAAAAGTAATAAATATGGAAGTTTTCCTATGGATGATAGGGCGGGAAAAGATTGGTATGAAAATATGGCGTTTGACAAAAGAATTTCATATAGTGTTACTATGAATTCTACCTTGAAAGCAAACAATATTAGACCTTCACTCACAGGCACAGATTTTGAGATCAGTTATCTAGGAAAGATTTTTGAAGTCCACTCCCCTCTATTGGGAGAACATAATGTGTATAATTTTTTGGCTGCACTGAGTGTTGGAATCAATATTGGACTAGATATAGAAAAATGTATCAAAAGTCTAGAAACGATGCCGACAATTTCTGGAAGACTGGAAAAAATATCTCACAAAGAGGTTGATTATTTCGTAGATTTTGCACATACTCCTGATGGTCTAGAAAAGACTTTAAGTTATCTCAGTGAAATGAAGATGAGCAGTACTACCCCTTGAAAAAATAGAAAATTGATCACAGTTTTTGGTGCACCAGGAAATAGAGACAAAGACAAAAGACCAGAAATGGGAAATATTGCCTGGAAATATTCTGATGTGATAATTGCAACAGATGATGATGCGGATACTGAAAACAGATTTAAAATTTTAGAAGGATTGACAAGTCAAATTACTCCTGAAAATAATCCAGAAAAAGAATTTGTCGTTATTCCTGAGAGAAAATTTGCTATCAAATTTGCAGTAGAACTTGCACAAGCAGGAGATATTGTCATCTTCGCAGGGAAAGGACATGAAACTGTGCAAATCACGAATGAGTGAAAAAGACCATGGAGTGACAAAAAAGTTGTTGAATATTATTTGAGTAAGAAAAAATAGAAAAGAAATAGAAAAAAACTAAATAAGTAGAGGAATGTTTTTCTCTATACATACTAAAACCATACTAAAAAAATCCGCAAAAGCGGATTTTTTTATATAGAGTATTCTTTCTTATCTTTTATAGATATTAAACTAATACACAGGAAGTGTATGGGTATTAAAAGTATTAGATGTACATGTATAAAAAAATGGTTGCTTGTAGTTATTAGTACAGGCAAAATCAGCATTACTTAAAAATTCTTTATCAAATTTTGCCACTTTTATTTTATTATTTGCTACACACTTTCATGATGCATTTATAGTTCATATTTGATAATCTATTTCATATTTTAAAGATATTTGATTATATCGTTTATCTTTTGGTAAATATCTTTTTATTTTCATTGAACTTGCTTTTGCTACATAAGAAGTATCATCAAAATTTAATACACAAGAATCTCCTTGTTTTACTAGTTTTTTTACCGGTTTAGAACAAACCGATACATAAGGTTCGTATCCATCTGAGCATCTATTACCGTCTTTTTCATTTCATCACCACATCAAACTATAATCCGGCTTTCCTCCTTTTTTAAAATCATCATCTAAAAGATATTTAAATCCTTTCCATAAAGTTCTTTCCTCACCAGAACAATCTGATGCTCATCCTCCTTTTATATTCTGACATCTCATCTTTACATAGATATCGTAAGAATATCTTGCCTCCATAGGTTTTGATTTTTTTCATATATAATCTATTGTTTGAGTCAGTGCATTCCATTTCATTTTTGTCAACTGAGGATTTGTTTCATTATCACCTCTTACCCATCTTAAATTTAGTCGGTCAGAACCTTTATTACAAATATCTCAGCCTAATTCTGCTTTTTCACATCTCTTTTTATAGTTTTTTTCTGCTTCATTGGTTCCATTATCTATATTATTCCATTGAATATAAGAAGTGGTAGTAGAATTTCCTCATCATCCTCAACATCAGTTATATTCTCAGTCATATCGTTCTTCAAAACAATCATTTTGTTGTTGCAATAATACATTATGATAACTGTCATCTCTATTTAGAAATGCTCTTTTGCTCTCAGTTTTTAGCATTTCTTTCTCCTGTGACAGTAAGGGTTGACTAGCATTTTCTCATTTAACAGTTCATAAAATAGTATTCCCCCTGTTCCAATAGAGCATTCCTCATACTCCCACTACTGCAACTAATGCCATACTAGCTAAGACTTTTCCTGTTCTTCCCATGTTTTATTTTTTTTAATAATTAAAAAAGACGACTTGAATCCCACAGTCGCCAAACCACACTTACTTATCCACAAAGAACTTGTGAAAGGAAGATAGACCCAAGTCGTCTTCCATTGTTCTTTAAGGATAAATATATTATACCTAATATATAAATGTGATTTGGCAATTGTGATACTATCTAACTCAAAAGAAAAATCAAGGGAAAACACTCATAACATTGGAGAATAATAAGAATCTAGAAATTTTCTCCTACAAAATTTGACAAATTTTAATTTTAGATTATAATTTTAATCGAGAACAGAAAAAATAAGAAAAAATAAAAAAATATTTATAGGGTTCAACGTTTTATTTCTCTTTTGTGTACCATGCTAAAACAAAAAATTCATAACCATTTAACAAAAAGACTAGAACATCATCTGAGAAAACATGGACATCATAGAATTCATCATGTCCATCATGCATATCATCATATAGGACATACACTGATTCATTTAGGAGAAATGATCGTAGCATCAGTTGTTGGTATTATTTTTATGATCGGAGCATATGCTTCACCAACAATTTTACCAAATAATACCCAATTAGTATATCCTGTTTCTGATGTTGCTAAATTGCATTGTAGACCCAATGTATGGTCTGAGATGGATAAAAGTTGTATTACAAAATTACCAATTATTCATGGAGCAAATTATAAAAAATATTTAGAAGATAAAGAATATAGATTTAATTATACCGTATTGTGGAGAGGAACCTATTATGATGGTTGGGATCCTCATAGAGGAGCACATCCATGAGTTGATCTTGCCAATGTAAAAGGGACTCCGCTGTATGCTATTGCAAATGGAACCGTCTATTATGCTGGTTGGCAAAATGGATATGGGAATGTAGTAAAAATTAGATTTAGATATCATGGAAATATTTATTATGCTGTTTATGCTCATACCAATAAAATTTATGTGAAAAAAGGACAATCAGTGTATATGGGGCAAAAAATCGCTGAAGTTGGAAATACAGGACTAACTATTTGATGAGGAGGTGGATACCATGTTCATTTTGAGATAAACAAAGAAAAAAATGGAAGATTAGAATACTATCTTACTGGATGTCCTGATAGAAAAGTAGGAGATTTTGGTATCGTGGACAAATGACTATGTAGAAAAGAAATTTGAGAACATCAAGTAGATCCTATTGCATTACTTGAATCTGCTGGTGCAACATTGGTAAAAACAAACTATGACAATATGCATAATTCAGCGTCAAAGGAAGAAGTTACAAAAGAAATCCCAGAAAAAGAAGATAAAAAAGATAAAGAAGACAAAAAATACGAAAATACTGAACCTAAGGTAGAGGAGAAATTTGAGAAAGGAGATAGTAATACTGATAAAAAAGATACTGACAACAAAATCATTGAAGAAAAAACTGTAGCACAAATCCCTGAAAAGAAAGAACCTCAAAGTAAAGATACCGTCAAACATACTATCGAGAATAAAATAATTGAAAAAGTAAAAACAGAAGATACTACAACAACAGAGTGACAAAAAAAACAAGAAGAGACGAAATCACAAACTGAAAAAAAAGATACTGATAATACAATCATTGAAAAAGTATTAGCATGAGTTCAGACCCAGAAACAAAAGGAAGAGAAAAAGGAACCTGTTGAAAATACACAAGACATCCCCCCAGTCATCATAACTGATGAGGATGCAGTGATTTCGACAGGAAACCTCATAGATCGAGAAATGCCTCATGATATTGATGAGCAAACAAAACATTTCTTTTCACTTTATGATATAAAAATATATGCCTCTGCAAAAGATGAAACTACTTTCCATCAAGCAGATCAACATAAAATTATTGTTACTATTGTAGAAAAATCTACACATACAGCTTTTAATGGGATCTTACCATTACCGATCAATTTTATCACAAACAATAATAAATTAAAACTTTCATACAACCAATGAGCATTGGTAAAAGATGGAAAATTAATTGTAGATATTGTTGCTAAAAAACAAGGGAATTCTGCAATAATCATCATGCTAAGAAATCAAAAATTAGTAGCATTGAAATATCAAATTGAGTAAAAAGATTATTTTGAACTCTTGACAACTAATAGTTATATCATTTTGTAGGTGTTTTTTTGCAATTTTGTGAAAATTCCTTATACTTAGGGTGTAGAAATTTTAGCTTGTTGGAGTGTATTATGAGCAAAGATAACAAGAGAAAGCCTATAACTTCAGATAATTCAAATCTTTATGATCCGCATTTTTCAG
>PDOX01000030.1 GCA_002746475.1 candidate division SR1 bacterium | reverse complement strand
ATTAATACACAAAATTGATGATATCATCTGAGTACTGTTAGCAGAACATCCACAAGATACTGCGTTGCCTAGGAAAACAAACAACCTGTATCTCATGCTTAAACTGATTAAATTAGAACTTAAAAAAGAAATTGGTCAGTAACCCCCGCAAAGCGTGAGAGGGAGGCATTCTTGTCATCCAGAACCCATAGGGTGAAGGATCCAGTAAACGAGTATGGATTCTTCGCTTATGCTCTGAATGACAAGCAAGTGAATGTAGATTCCTGCCCCTGACTGCCGTCAGGCAAGTTTCGTTCACCCCGTAGGACTACGGGGCAGGGGAATGACAAACACACTATTTATAACATTCTAAAAAAATAGACCCGCTCTCGCGGGTTTTTTTTATGCTATAAAATATATTAGTACTATTGAAGATTCCTCAGAAATAATGTTCTGTGATATGTGCAAGGTCAATATTTCTTAATCTTTTCTCTGTGTAATTTCGTTCCATAGCCTTTGTGTTGAGCAAAGCCATATTCTGGAAATTCTGAATCTAATACTTCTACTACAAAACGATCTCTAGAAACTTTTGCAAGGATAGAAGCCATAGCAATATAATTATTTTTTTGGTCACCTTTGATGATCGTCTGGATTGCTATTCACAGATCTTTTTCTAATCAAAAATCATGTTTTCCATCAATTACGAGTTTAATCGGTCAGATAAAATTTTGCATTTTTTCTATGAGCAAGGGTCGTTCCTGGTCACTTGGGTTATGTAAGAGATTTTCCAAGGTCAGACGATCCATCACATCACAGGAGCATTTCATGGTTCACGTATCTAAACCTTTATGAAATATTGCTTTAAAAATTTCTAATAGCCCTCTTCTGATCGCCAGGTTAATCGCTTTGGTAATTTTGAGCTCATCAATTTCTCATGCAGAAACGCTTCAAATCGCAGAAAACACCCTCCCCTTTTGGGTTAAGTTTTCTATTTTAGCGAATAGTATTTCTCTGGTTTTTTCTGTAAGGCTTTTACTATCTTTGAAATCTTTTTTTACAAATCTCTTGACTGGAAGAACTACTCCGACATGCAAAGGTCAAGCTAATGGTCCTCTCCCTGCCTCATCAATATAAATTTTTATCGTTTTAGTAATAGTCATAAATAAAATATATAAATATTAAAATTAAAAAAAAACACTAAGATAATAAGATAACTTATTTAGTGTAGTATTTTATATCTTTTTATCAACAAGAAAGTAGATAACATCATTTCATAGTACTTTAACTCTTATTCTTAACTCTTGTTTTCTCTCCTCTTTTTTAGAGCAGCTAACTTCTTTCTTACCCTTTCCTTACTTTTCTTCCATTTACCTGAAAAGTTATCAACTTGATATTTCGTAAACCCCAATATTTCAGCAATTTGTTTATGTGTTTTTCAACTCTGCATCTTATTTTCTAGCATTTCTATCAACTCTTCACGAACCTCATCAATCGTAACCTTTGCTCCAGGAACTTTATATTTTTCTAACTCTCCTTTTTTTTCTAATCTTTTTCTTGCACGTCTTACTTTCTCTGTATTATTGTTCTTTTCTTTTTCTGAGAGGTTATTCCGATCAAGACTAAATACTTCTACCGCAATTTCTTTATTTGATTTTTGTCCTTTACTTTCAAGTAATTCACGATACACAGGAATCATATCATAACTGATTTTCATATTTAGATCTTGTACTTCTTTGGGAATTAAACTTTGAATTTTTCATTCTTCTAGCAACCTCTTTCTTATTTTATTTATCCATGAACGACTTAATAAAAATTTTTTTTCTAATTCTTGATCTGATATTTTTCATTTTACCGCAGATAGATACCATTCTATAGTTTTCCCACGAGTACCAATTCTCCTATACTCTTCTTTATTTACATATACTAAATTATTCCATGCAAGATTATTCCAATCATTATCTTTTGGAACGATTCTAAATAAATTAGGATTACTAAGTGTAGCTTTATATCATGCAATATGTTTTCAAAAAAAATTTTCCATCAGCTGGATTACTGAAACTTCTTTATACTTATGTTCAATCTTTCATGTTTTTTTGTTTTTATAAGAAATTTTTATTACGACATATGGTGATTTACTTTCACGAAAAATATATTTCATTCTATCTCCTTTCAACGATTTTACTATCCCCTCACGATTAATAGTATATTTTCTCCCTTTATATCAAGAAATTCTTATATCTCACTCTCTAGGAGATTTTCCTTCATATTTTCAATAGAGATTTTCCTTCATATTTTCAATAGAGATATTCCTTTTCTACTTTTTCTATAAAATCATCTGTAATTTCTGGATTAGTTTTATTTTCCCCTAGTCATTCACTACGATTTATCATCATGATTATAATTTTTCTTAAATAACTCTTACAACACTCTTCTCAATTCATCAAAGGTGGTCTTTCATTCAAGGACTTTCATGATTCCATCTTCTTCCATTGTAAGATATCATTCTGACCTTGATTGAGCGTAAATTTCTGAAATATTTGCTCATTCTAAAATCATTTTTTTAATAGTATCAGAGATTTCAAAGAGTTCTAAAATTGCAATTCTTCCTGAATATCCTGTATGATTACATTGTTCACATCCCACTCCTTGGACAAGTTCAATATCTTGGTCAAAATTAATAGTTGTCTGGAAATTTGGATCAATATTTTGTCTTCTCTGCATCACTTCTTTAATTCGTTGTTTTTCTGCATAATTTACAAGTTTTTTCCCTGCGCAATGTGGACAAATCCTTCTTACCAATCTCTGAGAAACCACCAATTGTAAAGCTGGCGCAAGCATATAAGCCTTCACTCCCATATTCATCAGTCTAGAAATCGCAGTAATCGCTGAATCCGTATGCAAAGTTGTGAAAACTTTGTGTCCAGTCAATGCTGCATTAATAGCGATTTCCGCGGTCTCTTTGGATCTGGTTTCTCACACAAGGATAATATCTGGATCGTGTCTTAAAATTGCATGTAATCCTTCTTCAAACGTATAGCCTTTGGCTTTATTGATCTGTGATTGTTGAATCCCTTCTAGCTCATATTCTACTGGATCTTCCAAGGTAATAATTTTTTCTTTTCCTGTATTCATGGTATGCAAGATAGAATACAGACTTGTAGTCTTTCCTGATCCGGTTGGACCAGTAAAAATCACGATTCCTCATGTTAGATTAAGATGTTTTTTTATTTTTTCATAATTATCTCATTCAAACCCAACTTCTTCTAAAGTTTTTAATCCTTTCATCGGGTCTAGAAATCTGATCACCACACTTTCGTAGGTCATCCCTGGCATGAAATTTACTCTGGCATCAATTTTTCTCTGTTCTCCGACGGGACTACTTGCAGAAAAAGAAAACCTTCCATCTTGGGGGATGCTATCAATATTCATCTTTACCCCTGCAGTAAACTTGATTTTCTGCATATATTTCTCAAATTCCTGGGTAGTAAATTCTGCGATAGTTTGCAATACTCCATCAACTCTGATTCTCGCAACTACTCTCTTATCCTCAGTCTGAAAATGCAAGTCTGATGCTCAAGTCTGGAATGCAAGTCTAACAAATTCTAAAATAAACTCCCCTGCATCCATTCCCTGTTTTTTTTCACAAAGCTTTTGAATCATTTTCAATGCTGACTGTCCCTCCGCAGTTTGAGCTTTCTTGAAATCTTTTTTTTGTTTTTCTTCCAGTTCTTCTATTTGCTGATACCACTGCATCGCATCATGAAAACCATCGGTCGTCGTATAATACATATCCAAGATGTAGCCCTTGGCTTCAATTTTCATTTTCAGCTCATTGAGGTCATCAGGAAAATTATTGGTCGTGAGTAATGACAGTTTATTTTGTTCTTTTTGAAAAACGATAGCTTGCGTTTTTTCCGCAATCGATTTTGAGAGAAATTTTACCGCTTTGAGATTCGGCTTTATCTTTTGGATATCCTCTTGGTACAAAATAGATTTACTCAGTTCTGTCATCTATCGTTTATTCAACATAAATATACTCATTACTAAGTATATTGAGAATTTATGTCTAAAAACCCCGGGGTCTATGTATATATTTGTAAACAATTTCTTTCTTGTTTTGACCCTAGGATTCTCGTTTTATTTTCAAATATTTTTTGAAAAATTTCGAAGATACAAAAAAGAGCATACCTAAAATCAGATACGCTCTTTCCTCAGATAAAAATCTGAAATTGTGTTGTGTGTGCTTTGTTAATAATTAATTTTAATTCTCTATGGAGATTTCATAGTATGAAACCCCACCCTCTGTCTTTGTGAGGAACTTTTGGGGATCAAATCTATACATAGATCCTCTCCCTGTTATTATCCCTTCATTATTTTCAGGTATAAATACCCAGAAGTTTTTTATCTCATCTACAGGTAAATTTTTTGTTACCCGCTCAATAGGTCCGATAACTGTAAATTTGAGAGTATTTCTATTCAAATATCCAAACACATTATTATCGAAATTAGGACTAACTTCTGTTTGAATTAGTAAATCAAATTTTTTCACTGATTCATCGAAGTTTATTTCAACTTCTGCTTTTTTGCCCAATGAAAGATTTGGATATACTTGAATATCCCAATCAGAATCATCAAGATTTACTTCGAAAAAGCTTGTAAAAGGATCTACTTCCCAATATCCACCAGAATAATCCAATGGAGGAATCTCAATATATCCCTTAGATGAGGATACTCTCTCTAAAAAAGAGATCCCCTTTGTTTTTTCCGTAAAGATAAATTTTATTCTAGTATTACTTTGAAAACTAGAAAAAATTGAGATTCTTTTTGTCCATCGTTGTTCTTTATAGAAATTAAAGAACCTATACGTTCCTTCTTTTACATTTTCTGTAAAGTATCCCCTGTATAGTTCATTTTTTAGCTCATCCAATATTTGGATGTAAAACACCCTATATTGAATATTATTCTTCTCGTAAAGAAAGACCTGGTCCCTCAGACGAGCAAATTCACAGAAAAGATATCTCTCTCGTGAACTTTGTACCCTCTGTGGAGAACTTTCTCCACTTTGAGATTTCATGAATGCTTTTATAACGTCTGCCTTTGTAGGGTCAGGCATAGCCTCTGCTTCCTCCAAAGTTAACGTTTTCCTACTTTTTTTGACCTCTAATAAAAGATCATTTTGCTGCTCACAAGATGTGAGACTTATCATGACCATTCCGAAGAAGATCATAACAAGATTTAAACTTTTTTTTCCCATAATCGTTTTTGTTTTTTTAACACACACAACACAATAAGAGAAGAAATATATATTTTCTATCCTCTACCTATCCCCTTATTGTGTTGTGGTATCATAGCTGTTAAAGACCTTACATTGTTTTTTTTGTAAAAGCATTTATAATCAATATATATAATGTCAAGAGAAAATTCACTTTTTTTGTTTTTTTATTTTTTTGTTATTTTATTATACAAGCTCTAAAAGAAAAAAGGGTTAAATTTCAACCAAAAAGTACCACCTAAGTAAAGTACACTTTGTAAAAGGGATTTTCTAAATAAGGGAAGTTATTGTATTATGATAAACTTCGTAA
>PDOX01000029.1 GCA_002746475.1 candidate division SR1 bacterium | reverse complement strand
GCAAGAAATACTCCTCAAAGAGATTTACTTGGAAGACCAACGAGAAAAGAACCAAGAAATTTTATAACTCAAGCGATTGATAGTGTAAATAACGAAAATAGTACAGACTTACACCAAAATCAAACCACAAATGAACCACAAAAACCAGAAGAAGATCTTGAAGTCCCTGCATTTATGAGAAAAAGACTAAATAAATAATTAAAATAGTTAAATAACAATTCTCATAAAAAATTTGCAAAATATTACAAAGACAGTATAATAGAACTGTTTATATCCTATACTGAAAAAACAAAATGCATCTAAAAATCTCAAGTAGTCAAAAACTTATCTTTGAAGGAGAAATCAGTCAAATTAATCTCCCAACAGAAACAGGGGAAGTTGGAATTCTAGAAGGACATACCCCGATGATTACCACTCTGAAACCAGGACTGATTAAGATCACTCCTAAAAAACAAGTGAAAGAATCAGATTTTGTCTTTACAAAAAATATCATCACGATCAGTGTATCAAAAGGGATGGCCTATACTGATGGGAAAACGGTTCGTGTAGTAAGTGCTGTCGCAACAACTAAACCTGAAAAATCAGAAGAACAACTCAAAGCGGAATTACTTGATATGAAAGAAAAAATTCATCTTTTAAAAAAACAATGAAGTTTGGAAGAAGTAGAAAAATCTTTGATTAAACTTGGAAAAATTGATGCTGACATCAGACTCAGTCAACTCACGAAACAAAGAGGGTAATCTTCTAATACTATAATAATTATAATTTTAAACAATAAAACCATGGATTTCTTTTTGGATAAACAAGACACACACTGGAAAGATTTCATGCGACAAAGAAAAAATAGCTTAACAAATAGAAATATAAATGAAATAAGTAAAATATTGCATTTAACAGAAGAAGAGAAGCAAAACCTTGAAGAGAATAGTAAAATTGTAAAAATAAGGCTAACACCACATCTATTAAAATTAATCAAAGAAACACAAGAAAAATGAATTTTTGCTTTGAAAAGACAATTTTTAAATGTCTACAAAACTATAGATGAAATCCCTAAAGAACAATGGGATAACACACAAAATATTGAAGAAAATTTACCAGTAAAAAATGCTCAAAATAAGTATAATAACAGCAGAATAATAACACGTTTAACCTGAAGTTGTACATCATTTTGTTGATTCTGTTATGAAGCAATTCGTACATTAAAAGGAAACTGAACTTCCCATTTAAATTTTAACGATTTTAAAAAACTCTGTAATTATATAGAAGAAAATCCTCAAATTGATGAAATAATTTTTTCGTGATGAGAACCCTTACTCTTAACGAATAAAATACTAGAAAAGTATTTCAAAGAAGTAAGGAATATAAAAAGAGAAACACCACTATTAATCAGAATACATACAAGAGAATTAACATTTAACCCTTATAGATTTGATAAGGACTTTATTAATCTATGCAACAAATATCAAATAAACGGAATTGGACTACATGTAACACATCCTAGCGAATTTACCAGTATTTTTAAAGAAAAAGTAAAAAAATTAAAAGAAAAAAATCCTTATATAAATCTCCATCTAAATACTCCGTTATTAAAAGGAATTAATGATAAATATGATACACTTAAAAAATTAATTATTGAAGCAAGAAATCTCTGAATTGAACCAAGATATATTTATCATACAATGCCAGAAACACCATCAAAAGAAACTTTTTATGTACCTATACAAAAAGCCATTAAATTACTAGAAAAGTTTAGTATCAATATATCTAGTAGTATGAGACCTCGTTTTGTCATAGCACCCAATGATTGAAAGTTTGAACCAAGTCTTTATTGAAACCGTAATTTTGAATATATCAATAAATGAACAGGAATAAGATATAGCAACCGAAAATGAGAAGAAAAAGAATATAATGATCCAACATAAATCTACTAAACAGGGAAACCCGCTTCGCGGGTTTTTTCTATTTATAATATATTTAAATTTATATTTTAATATCATTTGAAAAAACATCTCATTTAATTACACTAAAGTATAATTTTTATATAAAACAATTTACTTTTATTAAATCAAAAAAAACGATGCTAAAAACAACTCCACCAAAAGGGACACAAGACCGATATCCAGAAGAATTTGAAATCAGAAAATATATTTTTGATACGCGAAGACAGGTCTGCACTAGTTTTTGATATCAAGAATATCTCGGACCATTGGTTGAATCAGTAGAAATATGGAAAGCTAAATCTGGAGAGGATGTTTGAGGAACTGAACTCACAAAATTAACGGATAGAAATGGAGAAATTTCAGATTTGGCGCTCAGACCAGAAATGACCCCAACCGTTACTCGTATGGTTGCAAAAAATTATAGCCAACTTGCAAAACCCGTGAGATATTTTTCTATTGCAAATTTTTATCGTAATGAAAGACCCCAAAGAGGAAGAAATAGAGAATTTTGGCAACTAAATGTAGACTGTTTCGGGTCAACAGAACAAAATACTGATCTCGAAATTCTCATGATGGCAATGGAGTTAATGAAAGCTTTCAATCCTCCTAAAAATTCACGAGAACTTCATATCAACAACCGTTTTTTGATTGATGCAGTGCTAGATAGCTTACACATCACGAAAGAAAGCAAACAAGCAACGGTAAGAATTATGGACAAACGAAAAAAATTGAAACCAGAAGATATTGATCCAACCCTCACTGACCTTGGGCTTGATGAACAGCAAAGAGAACAGCTCAAAAAATATATGGAAATCAAAAATCTTGATGAATTAGTACAGGTATTCCCTGAAATTAGCGAAACAAATGGCTATAAAGAAACCAAAAACATCATCGCAAAACTCACAGAAATTGGATACGGAGGATATCTCAGCTATCATTCTGACTTAATCAGATGATTTGACTACTATGATGGACTGGTATTTGAAATTTTTGATACTCACCCAGACAACAAAAGAGCGCTCTTCGGAGGAGGAAGATACAATGGATTATCCACGATCTTCATCAAAGAAGAAATTCCTGCCGTATGATTTGCTCCATGAGATGAAACGATGAAACTTTTCTTGGAATCACGAGGATTATTAGAAAAAATTCAGAAAAAAACAGCAATCAGAACGATGTATTTCCCTATTTTAGACGAAAGCTTACATACTGAAATGCTTAAACTCGCAGAAATTTTGAGAAAAGAAAGAAATGTCGTGGTCGGAGTTGCTCCCCAAGGATTTGGAAAAGCAATGAAATATGCTGATAAAAATAACTTCAACTTTGTAATCATCTACGGAGAACAAGAGAAACAAGCAGGCGTATACAAGGTAAAAGATATGCAAACCGGAAAAGAAAGAGCCTATACTTTTGATCTAAAAAAAATTGAGGAAGAAGGACTAAAAACATGATACGAGAGATTTTGTAGCAAGAAGTTAAACCAAGAGGGGAAGTAAAGTAGACCCCTCACCCCAAAATAGACCTCCCCTTGATCCCCTCCTCCAAGGAGGGGCCGAAGCATGAAAAGCCTCCCCTTGGAGGGGAGGTGCCCGAAGGGTGGAGAGGTCTTATGTAGCGTGGGGAAGAAGGGGTTCCAAAGAACAAAACCCACCAGTTTCACTGCGTTCAATCACCTCCCTTTTTAAGGGAGGCACTCTTGTCATCCAGAACCCGTAGGGTGAAGGATCCAGTAAACGAGTATGGATTCTTCGGCTTCACCTCTGAATGACAGATACGAAGAATAACAAATAATAATATTATTTACAAAAAAAATACCCGCATGTCTTTACTAAAAAATAGTCTAAAATATATCTCAGTATGATTAACAACATTTTTTGTTGTTTCAGGATACTTTGCCTATCCAGATTTTATTATAACCCAACTTTCTCATAAAGAAATCCAATATGCAAGCATCTGAGCTATGATCGCAATGACCCTTACGATGATCGTCTCAATCC
The DNA here is from genome assembly GCA_002746475.1 of candidate division SR1 bacterium. Lineage (GTDB taxonomy): Bacteria > Patescibacteriota > Gracilibacteria > Absconditabacterales > Absconditicoccaceae > PDOX01. The sequence continues at coordinate 307 of PDOX01000029.1, read as the reverse complement.
GAAAAACCATCAAACATGCTAAAAAGAGATAATCTCAATAATACGCAAAAAATATATAACATTTCAATTTGATTTAGTATTCAATTTCATTATACTGTGATATATTAAATATATCTAATTTTTAATTTTTTTTCTAAAAAATGGAAAATCATTGAACGATTTTGATTACAGGAGGATTAGGATACATCGGTTCACATACCGCAGTATTACTTGCAAAAGCTGGACACGATATTATCATCGTAGATAATCTGTCTAACAGCTACCTCACAACATTAGATAAAATTAAAGAATTAACAGGAAAAGAAAT
>PDOX01000033.1 GCA_002746475.1 candidate division SR1 bacterium | reverse complement strand
CACTATTTTAGATACGAATACGTATCTCTTTTAATGAAAACATAACACAAATATCATGCATCATATAAAACACACAGAACACAAACACCATGGACATACGCATCATCATGAGGTACCCACATTGGGAAATATTACCAAGGCATTTTATATCGGTATTGGACTAAACACCCTGTTTACCGTGATTGAATTTATTCTAGGATATATGACAGATTCTCTTGCTTTGATCGCTGATGCAAGTCATAATCTCAGCGATGTTGCAAGTCTGATCCTTTCACTGATTTGAATGAAATTGGCACAAAAAGCGTCTACCAAACTCTATACCTATGGCTACAAAAAAGCATCGATCATAGCATCGCTAATCAACGCTCTTGTGCTTGTCATCATCGTAATAGGAATAGGGAAAGAAGCCATTGAAAGATTTACCACCGCGCCCCAAATTGCTGGGAAGATCATTATCATCACCGCGTTAATTGGAGTGATTATCAACACAATTTCTGCATTCATGTTTTTCAAAGGACAGAAAAAAGATATTAACATCAAAGGAGCATTTTTGCATCTGTTAGTCGATGCTCTGGTATCCGTAGGTGTCGTGATTTCAGGTATCATCATTTATTATACCAACTGGAATATCGTAGATCCCATCATCAGTCTGATCATCGCGATCGTCATCATCATATCCACACGATGACTGCTCAAAGAGAGTATCAAACTTATCTTAGATGGAGTTCCTCACGATATTGATAGCAAAAAAATTAAGCAAATTATTACAAAAAACAAAGATATCGTAGATTTTCACCATCTCCATATTTGGGCGCTTAGTAGCACAGAAAATGCCTTAACCGTACATATTATTGCGAAAGATACTTGTACTATTGATGATATGACAAGCATTAAAAAAACACTCAAAACATCCTTCAAACACCAAAACATTTCCCATATCACGATAGAATTTGAAAAAGAATCTGACATTTGTGAAGAAGAGAAATGTTAAAATAATCAACAAACTTCTCTTGAAATTTGATATATATATGATAAGGACACTTTATATCGTAAATTATATAATAGTATGAAAAACAAAAGATTAATCCTTGCAAGTAGTTTAGGACTTGTATTTGGTTTTGTATGTCTAGCGCTTGCATCAAGCAACGGATCACTTCCACGACCTTTGGCAGTAAGTATTGTTTCTAGTCGTTTACTTATCGGAATAGCAATCGGAATGAGCAGATTCCCCATGAAACATTGGAGTATTCACGGAATCGTGTTAGGATTGCTTTTTAGTCTTCCTGGAGGATTTGGAGCAATGGGAGCAGGAAACCCTGATTTTACTCCTGAAATGATGTTTTCATCAACCGTTATTATGGGAATGATCTATGGATTCTTAATCGAACTTATCACCAGCGTAATATGCAAAGCAAAACAATAAAAAATTATAAAAATATGCAAATAAAAAACTACACTTCCCATTAATCATTAAACATTTACCATTAATCATTATTTCTCATGCCTCGCCCAACAACAAAACAAGAGCTTCTCAACCTAGCCAATGAAAATTTTGAAAAACTTTGGAACACGATTGATGGATTGACAGAACAAGAGTTGAACACTCCTTTTGATTTTTCTTCATATCCAAAATTGACCGAAGCTCACCGAAGCAGAGATAAAAATATCAGAGATATTTTGGTACATCTCTACGAACGACATCAACTCTTGCTTAACTGGATTACCAAAAATCAGCAAGGAGAAGCAATAAACTTTTTGCCAGATCCCTATACTTTCAAGACCATTGCTCCAATGAATGAAACATTTCGGGAAAAACATCAAAACACTGATTATCAACAAGCTGTTAAACTTCTCAAAGCTTCACATGATGCAGTGATAAAAGGTATTGAATCCTTTACAGACGAAGAACTCTTTACCAAAAAACATTTCTCATGGACAGGAACGACAACTTTGGGAAGCTATTGTATCTCTTCAACTTCCAGCCACTATGACTGGGCAATAAAAAAGATTAAGAAACATAAAAAGATAGTGGGAGATAGAGACTAAATTTAAAAAAAATAGTTAAAAAAAATAATATATTTGTTTTTCAAAAAATTTTTATTATAAACTGCAATGTTTTTTTAGAATTAAAAAAGATAGTATGCAAAAACAATACAAAACAAGAATACAAAAATTACTTACTCAAGAAACAGAACAAAGCACTTCACGAAGCATAAAATACCAAAAACTTATGCCTCTTTTTGTAGCAATAAAAAGATTCCAAAGAAAAATACAAAATCTCAACCTCCCCCTAGCAAAAAAAATAAGCAAACAGAACAAGAAATACATCAATATCAGACATCAATCCCTTCTGATGAGGAAATTATGAGACTGCGATATGCAACTGCAAAAAAATAAAATCACCAATATCCAAATCGCTATCAAAAAATTAGATGGACTGATAATTCACCCCTGAGAAGTATTTTCATTTTGGGATAGGGTTGGAAAACCAACATACAAAAAAGGATATCTAGATGGAATATTAATTTCCAAATGAAAAGTAGAAGTCTGAGTTGGTGGAGGACTCTGCCAATTATCAAACCTCCTCTACTGGATGTTTCTCCATACCCAAGTTGAAATATTAGAAAGACACAGACATTCCTTTGATATTTTCCCAGACTCTGGAAGAGTACTCCCCTTTGGATCAGGAGCAACCGTATTTTACAACTATGTAGATCTAAAAATCAAAAACACGCTCAACTACCCTATCCAGATCAAACTCCGAACAACAGAAAACCATCTAAAAGGACAACTCCGTTCAGATTTCCCAAAAACAGAGAAAATCCATATCTCAGAAGATGTTCATACCTTTATCAAATATCAAGAAAAACGACGAAGATATAATATAATTAGTAAAACGATTACTAATAATAAAACAAAAACAACAGAAAAAATACTATTAATAGAAAACATCTGTCCAATTCAATATCCTATTTCAGAACAAGCATTAAAAGAAAAAAATTATAGCTACATCACAATATAACAAATACAATAACAGTATACTACAAAATATTATTAAAAACATTATTTAAAGAAAAAAGATGTCTTACGACATCTCTTCAACAAAAATATATGACTAATATCGTTATAATATCCTATGGATAAATATATCCTCTAATTTTTGGACTAACAGAGCTTACATATCTTCTCGTAACGATATATTTTCCCAGAGCATTCATATCTTCAATCAACATCGTATTCGTTTTAGGATCATAATTGATCACTTTTGCTACATGTCCCAATGCAGCATAACGACCAACCGTTCTACTATATACTACAATCGCTCATGGAGCAGGAACCGATCATACACGATATCCAGCTGCTGCTGCATTATCATACCAATCTTTTGCATTTCCACGGAAAGGTCTTTTTTGGACAGAACAATCAGCATTTTGACAGGTAAAAATAGAAGGAGTCGTAGCAGCCATATACCACGTACAATGTCCCGCATAAAAACCATTGGTTTTCTTTTTATTATAGGTTCGTTTAGCCAAAATACCTCTTTTTCCACGAGTTCATGATGTAACACGAGGAGTTCTACTATTTGTATTCGAAGAAGGAACATAACGAGGTTTAGGAGCTACTCTTGTAATAACAGGTTTTTTATATCTTTTAGGTGGAATAATTACTGGTTTTGGTCTAGGGAATAACCCAACATCATATGATTTTTCTTTCGTAATATTCAAAAATAATTCCGTATCTCTATACATCAATTCAGATTCGTCAGCAATACCATTCAACGTCATAAGATCTTGAAGATTAAGATCATACTTCTCAGCAAATAATTTCACATTCATAGTAGATTTCATAGTATAGAGTAATCCATCATCTTCACTAATAGTAAGCACATCATTTGGTCTAATAGGACCACGAATATTATTAACTTTTTTAATACGAGAAACAGTTGTTCAAAACTTACTAGCAATTCCATAAAGCGAATCACCAGCTTGAACAACATATTTTAATATTCATCTATTATTTTCATCTAGTTCAATAGATACATTACTAACTGCAATATATCCTTCCTCCAAAGAAGTCTGTTGAACAAACATTGGACTAACATAGATAGTATTTCACGTTTTTGACAACTTATTTGCATCAACAATCACTACAACAAAAACAGCAAGAACAAGTAAACTAATAGTAAACTTTACCCCATGCCATATCGTTTGTTTTGGCATACACTATAATTGAGCATAAATGGCGGAGGGGGTGGGATTCGAACCCACGGTCCAGTTGACCCGGACAACAGTTTTC
>PDOX01000032.1 GCA_002746475.1 candidate division SR1 bacterium | reverse complement strand
AGGAACATTATATTTGTCAGCTTGTCTCCAAACAGTTTCAGATTGAGGTTCTACTCCAGCAGCTCCATCAAATACTGCAACTGCACCATCCAAAACTCTCAAAGATCTTTCCACCTCAATTGTAAAATCTACGTGCCCTGGAGTATCAATCACATTGATACGATTATTATTCCAAAAACAAGTCGTAGCAGCAGAAGTAATAGTAATACCTCTTTCTTTTTCTTGATCCATCCAGTCCATTACTCCTTCTCCATCATGTGTTTCCCCGATTTTGTGAGTTTTCCCTGTATAATATAAAATTCTTTCAGAAACAGTGGTCTTACCAGCATCAATATGTGCCATAATTCCAATATTCCTCACCTTGTTCAAATCAACTTTTGCCATAGCTTAAATATTGTTAAAATAAAATAAATTTTTGATATGCAAAAAACTTGCAGATTCAAATACTACTTATAAAGAAACAAAGATTTTTTTCAAGTAGAAAAAAGATAATCTTTTTCATAATATTTACAAGATTCACTTTTTCTAAAAATTTTTTTTAACTAAAGTATAGTAATAAAAAAAATTAATCAATTATCTTAATAAAAAAGAAAAAAAATCTCCCATATTTCAGAGAGATTATTGTATATATTTTCCATATTTTAGCGATCTTAACTATTCCATAGTTTCCAGTTGAATACCAGGACTCATAGTAGATGAGATCACAACTTTTTTGATAAGTTTCCCTTTTACCCCACTTGGTCTATTATCCAAAATCGCTTTGATAAATGATTCAATATTTTCTTTCAATTTCGCATCATCAAATGATAATTTTCCCATAGCTGCATGGATATTCCCAGTTTTATCTAGTCTGAATTCTACTTTACCTTTTTTGATTTCTTCCACAGTCTGAGAAAGATTAGTAGTAACCGTTCCAGCTTTTGGAGAAGGCATCAGTCCTTTTGGTCCAAGGGTTTTTGCAACAGGAGCCAATTCTCTAATTGCATCTGGTATAGTTACCAATACATCAAAATCAAATTTTCCAGCTTTGATGTTGTTCAACAAATCTTCATTTCCAAATACATCAGCTCCAGAAGCTTTTGCTTCTTCCAATTTGTCAGCAGTCACATACACCCCAACTCTTTTAGTTTTTCCAGTTCCGTGAGGAAGGATAGTTGTAGATCTGATCATTTGATCATTAAATCTTGGGTTTGCATTCGTTTTCACTGCAATTTCTACAGTTCCATCAAATTTAGCATACGATACTTTTCTCAACAATTCTACCGCATCAGCAGTAGTATACAATTTCATAGCATCAACTAATTTACTTGATTCCAAGTGTTTTTTTCCTTGTTTCATTTTTTATACACAATAATAATTAAAAGCGGTTCTAACGAGCATAGCTCTCCCGATTATATATTTGAGTTCCTCAAATAGTTTTAATTTCCCCTCCCTAACCCTCCCCCGAGGGGAGGGAATACTCGTTTCGGTCCCCCCTGCGAGGGGGAAATACAAGGGGGGTAAATATAAAAAGGAATGATTACTTAACTTCAATACCCATATTTCTACAAGAACCAGCAAGAATTTTGATTCCTTCTTCTACGGTATGAGCATTCATATCATCTTTTTTGATTTCGTAGATTTCTTCCAAATCTTTTCTCGTCAAAGTTCCAACCTTTGTCTTGTTTGGTTCACCAGATCCTTTTTTCTGTCCAAGTTTCCACAAGATCAATGAAGTTGATACTGGAGCACCAATTTCCACATCAAAACTTCTATCGTTATAGATTTTGAGGGTACATTTGATTCTCACATCAGCACCACCGAATTGTTTCATAAAATCAGCAGTCTTATCATTAAACTCTTTGGTAAATTGTCCAATATTTACTCCGTTAGCACCAAGCATAGGCCCAAGTGGAGGAGCTGGTTGCGCTTTCCCTGCAACAATTTCTAGATTCAATGTCTTTTGTAATTTTTTCGCCATTTTTCTAATGTAATCAGTTAAATAAATCTTTTAAATATTTCTTAGATTTGTGATAAATAGGGTAGTCAATACTTAGAAGCCAATACTGACTATCATATTTCACAATCATAAGCACCTTTTTTTTGTAATATCCAGGGAGATTGAGATATACCACTCTTTCCCCAAATAATGCATTTTTTTTGATTTCATACTCGGTATCTATCGCATATACTTTTCCTTCATACTGTCCTGCAATAGCAACAAAGTCATTATTCATATCATCTCAGAGATAAAGATACACAATACCTTTATCATCTTTCAACGCATATTTATATTCAATACCAAGCACTTCAGCGACCTCTATCCCGTCATCAACGATCCAAGTCCCAGATAACACCTTTCTCTCTTCAACAGTAGAGGGAGTAAAGGTAGTATCTTGTTCTGTAATTTGGATACTTGGAGTCTCTGGAGTAGGAGTCTCATTATTTTCTCTCACAGGCGTATTATTTACAACATCACCTTTCTCTTCTTTATTTTCTCCATTATCATTATTTCTCTCTACAGTAGGAGTATTGACTACTTGGGAATCTGTAGAACGTGTTGTCTCTTTTGGAATATTTTGCTGTGGTTGCTCCTCCGTCTTGATAATCTTTAATTGATCTCATTTGACATAAAACCAAATCATATACACAAATACCAGCGAAAAACATAACACTAATATTGAGAGTTTTACAATCTTATGTTCTCTATCAATCATATAGTATAAACAAATAAGATAAACAATGAGATATATTCAAAACTAACTTACCAAATCAATTTTGTCAGCAGATATGACAACCGGAGTCTGTCTTCCCAACATTTCAATATTTACAACAACGGTTCCTTTCTCCAAATCCAGTTCTCTGATCACTCCCTGCATTGATTTGAAATCTCCTTCACGCAGAATCACCAAATCACCAACTTTGTATGGAATAGTGAGTTCAGATCTTTCTTCAGATTTTTTGATCTGTTGCATGATCTTATCATATTCTTCATCCGTCACAGGAATAGGACGAGTATCAGCTCCTACAATCAATCTCACTCATGGAGTGTTTCTCACAATATACCATATCTTGTCATTCATTTTAGAATGGATAAAGATATATCATGGATAGATCTTTTTGTATTTTACAATCTTTTCTCCTTTTCTCATAGATGTTTCACTAATCATAGGAGATACACAATCTACAACATCTTCCGTAAGTTTTTGTTTTTGAATTCTTTCTTTCATATTTTGAATCACCAATTCTTCCTGTCCAGATACTACACTAATTGCGTACCATTTTAATTCATTATCTTGAATTTGTTTCTTCAAATCTCCAGCATTTGCTTCCATATATTGTAGCTATATTATAGAGTAAATTTTATTTTTTTATTTTGCTAGTATTCTATTTTCTTGCGCCTTATGTATAATTAATAATACTAAGTATTTTATAAACTATACGATCAATTACGTTAAAGCATCAAACAATAGATTATATCCTCATCCAAAAAGTGTATCAACACCAATAAAAAGCAATCCTGCAAATACTACCAATACAAAAATTGCAATAGTCAGGTTAATATAATCCTTTTTGGTAGGATGTTTCAATGATTTGACAGTATCAATACTATCATAAATAAATTTCATCATCTGAGTAATTTAGTTTTCAACTAAAAAATCTTCACGCAGAAGATATAATACAGATATACAAAGTAATTGCAAGAGAAAGTAATTAATTTTCATCCACTTTCTTTTTTTCATCTTGCAAAGCTCGTGCTATTTTTTATACTCACCACACAGTATATTTTATTTCTTGAAGCGATACACTCTATGCAAGAAAAAATAATCCATTCCCCAGAAGAGATGTTTGCTTTTGGAGAACAGCTCGCAAACGAGCATAAAGTCCTACTCTTGAAGTGAGAACTCGGAGCTGGAAAGACCTTGCTAACCAAAGGATTTGCAAAAGGGTTAGGAATCAATCCTGACCAAGTGCAAAGTCCGACCTATACTTATATCAATATCTACGATAATAAACTCTTGCATATGGATTTGTATAGACTCAATGATTTGGAGGAAATGACAAAAAAAGGGATTTTTGACCAAATGAGTCAATTTGAACATATTTGTATTGAGCGACCAAAATTTGAGGACTATCTTGATTTAGATGATCATGTTTCGTTATTAATAGAAAAAATTGAGAAAGGAAGGAAAATTAGTATAGAATGATAAATTATTAATGGTTAATGATTAATGACAGAGAGAGTGTCATCCAGAACCCGTAGGGTGAAGGATCCAGTAAACGAGTATAGATTCTTCGGCTTTGCCTCTGAATGACAAGTAAGCGCATATAGATTCCTGCCTT
>PDOX01000003.1 GCA_002746475.1 candidate division SR1 bacterium | reverse complement strand
AACAATATGATGATGAATACATACAGAAAGTAGAAGATGCATTAAACAACAAACCAAGAAAAATTCTATGATACAAAACTCCTTACGAAGTTTATCATAGTACAATAACTTCCCTTATTTAGAAAATCCCTTTTACAAAGTGTACTTTACTTAGGTGGTACTTTTTGGTTGAAATTTAACCATAATTAGATTCTATATACTAAAATTTATATAAAAATATCTTGCAAAAATGTTTTTTTTGGATATATATGCTGATAACATGTCTTATGTTGTAGATATTTTATTATATTATTACGATTATTATGGAATTTGAAGGAATTATTACATTCTTAGGAAAAGAGGAAGAGGTTGGACAAAATGGTCTTCGTAAACTTACCTTTGTATTAGAAGAAGATACTGATAGAGAATACAAAGCGAGTATGGCTATTGATCTGTTTAATGAAAAAATTGATATGATCAAAGAATACAAGCAAGGTGACAAAATTAAGGTTGGACTTAATTTTAGAGCAAGAGAATACAATGGAAGATGGTTTAACAGTATTGGAGCATGGAGAATTGAAAAATTAGGTGATGGGGCAACAGGAACTGCTGCTGCAAATTCAGCGGGGAATGACGACCTTCCTTTCTAAGGTAGAAAATATTCTTGTAAAAATAAAAATAGAGAACAAAGAAAAAACTCCTCATTTTCGTTTGAGGAGCTTTTTTTGTGTGTTATTTTTTTTGTTTGTCTTTTTTTTGCTAAGACTTGTCATTATTTTTTACCAAAGCTTTGGAGGATAGATTCATTTTTCTATCAAGCTGTTTAGAGTCTTTGTCACTTCTGGTTTATCTTCTGGATACGTCACTCCACATCGAGCATCTTGGCTTGCTAACACATCACAGGTCATTCCCCTATCTTTGATAAGTAAATCTACAAAATAAGGGATATAAAATTCTTTTGTAGCAATTCCTTCTTTTGCAGTTTCTAATACAAAGGTATGAAAATGTTGTTCTAATTCTTGAAATACTGACTGATGAAATCCCCAGAAATTCATAGAAGCTACTGCCTTGGGATCTATTTTTTGTCCATCTTGGTCTGTAACTTTTCCGTCGGCTTTTCTTGATATTTTTAGGGTTTCTTTTACATCAACAAGTTGATTATTTTCAGAAACTTTACAGATTCCTCTATTTACCGTTCCACTCTCTGAGAGCGTATTTTCCAAAATGTATCAGATAATACAACAGTTATTCGTTGCTGTTGCATCAGCAGAAGCATCAGGATAAGTTTTCTCAAAATAGTCAGCAATCTGTTGATAAGCAGATACTCCATAATAATCATCTGCGTTAATCACGGCAAACGGCTCGTGGATCACATCCTTGGCTACGAGTACAGCATGTCCTGTTCCTCGTGGTTTTTCACGATCTTGTCCGTAGGTTTTCCCATCGATGGTGATTTCTTTATTTTGGTAGACATATTCTACTTGGATTTTGTCTTGGAAGGTATTTGCGAATTTTTTTTTGAAAGCTTCGTTAAATTCTTCACGGATTACAAATACGACTTTTCCAAATCCTGCTCTAATTGCGTCATAGATAGAGTATTCTAAAATTGCTTCGTTGTTTTGTCAAAATCCATCAATTTGTTTGAGTCCTCCATATCTACTTCCCATCCCTGCTGCGAGGACTAATAGTGTCGGTTTCATCTGTTTTTTAAATTATTTAGATAAAAAAATATAGATACTATATCTTACGATATTGCTTTCAGGATAGGAATATGATTTAATATTTCAACTAGAAAAAATTAGAAAGATTAGTATAATATAAATCTATTATAGAAATAGTACTCTATTATTTAATTATTATCAAAAAAATTGATTTATGCAAGCGCTTGATTTCAAAGGATTACAACTCAATACTCGTTTTAAAAAGAAGGCGTTTGTTGGGAGTATTGTTTTAAGATTTTTTAAAGAATATTTTGCAGATACGAGTTTACAAGGTGTTTTGAAAAATTCAATTTTTTTTGTGTATACCAATAATCAGTTTATCAAGATTGAAATTTTTAAGCAAAAAAAGATCTTATTAGAAAAAATAACTGAAAAATTAGTAACGTTATGATATACACAGAAAATTACAGATATCTATATCAAACCTGCAAAATATGAAGAAAGAGAAGATGAGTATTTATAAAATATACAATAAATTTATTGATTTTGTCTACTGTAATCTTTTACTACCTCTGATAGTGCATCTACAAGGATAGTAAATCTTTCATCTTGATCGAATTTCTCATTTTGTTGCGTATCATGAAGTTTTTTTGCAATAAAAGCATTTTTATAGATTGTGAGTCTTTCCAGAACTTTTTTAGGTCTATATACATCTTCGAATGGAAATTCTATATCATCATCTAATCTAATTAAAATATCTCCTTTCATAAAAAGTTTATCCCAAAAAGAATTTTGTCTATATGAAATGCTTTCTATCCTATCCCAATCAAAGATTTCAGTACTATTATTAAAAAAACCATCCCACATAAAGAGTGTAATATTATATTCTCATGCAGTTAGTGTATCCAAATATAAATCGAAAAAATCAATTATAAATTTTATAAAAAGTATTCCACCAATCCCTAAAAAAATAAAAAAAACATAGTCAGTAGGGAAGTATTTTTTTGTCATGATAAAAAGAAAGAGAAAAATAGTTAATACTATGAAAATTCTTGTGAGTAGTGGAAGGAAAACACTAAACTCATGTCCAACACTATATTTGATATCATTGATATCTATATATTTTTTTAATATGACATTTCTGAGCATAACAATAAGAATTGAAAGATACTAAAAAATTAAAATAAGTTTGTTAATATAATACTTGAGCATATTCTTTTCATAAAGTTTTTCAATACTAATTTATTTTTAAAACAGAAAAAAAGCCAAACAAAAGTTGGCTCTTCTCTTATTTTTGGTAAATACAAAAATATAAATTAAGCAGCTTTTTTCATAGCTTCTTCCATTCTTTTTTGTTTTTCCAAAAATTTTTCCATATGTCCTTTTACAACTTTTTCAACAACTTTACCTTTGTTAAATAATGGGTGACATTTATAACAAGTTTCTACTTTGATAGGTCCAGGAACTGTTGTATTTACAGTAAATTCTGCACCACAGATACATTGAACCTTAACATCATTGTAATAGTCACCATGAATACCTTTTTTTGCCATTTTTCGCTTTTTCACCAAATCTAAAAACAATACAACGTTATGAATTATATGATATTGGAATCGTTTTTCAAGAGAAAATTTATTATTCTTACTTGAAAAAATAATAGGGATTCCTATGATATATTCTTGTTTATATATTGTAACATTATATTTTTTATTATTTTTTCATAAAAATAGAACACATGGCAAAATATCAAGCACTGGAAGCAGAAAAAAAATGGCAAGATTTTTGGGATGAACATCACATCAATGCTTTTGATTTAACTGATGAAGAAAAGGAAGTGTATAGTATTGACACTCCCCCACCAACTGTAAGTGGGCATTTGCATATTGGGCATATTTTTTCATATACTCAAGCAGGAATTATTGCGAGATACAAGAGAATGCAAGGATATAATGTTTACTATCCAATGGGATTTGATAACAACGGAATTCCTACTGAGCAACTCGTAGAAAAGAAATTGAAAATTAATATTAAGCAAATGGAAAGAAAGGATTTCATTGAAAAATGCCTAAGCTTAAATGAAGAGTATACTGAGATATATCAAAATCTATGGAAAAAATTAGGATTGTCTGTGGACTGGACAAAAACCTATGGAACCATTTCATTAGAAGTACAAAAAATTGTACAACAAGAATTTGTAAAACTCTATAAGAAAGGTGCGATTGTCAGCAAAGAATTTCCTGCCTTATGGTGTACTAAATTGCAAGCAACGATTGCCCAAGCGGAAACTGAGCAAAAAGAATTTGATGAATTTTTCAACGATATTGCCTTTACGCTAGAAGAGACAGGAGAAAAACTCGTGATTGCAACGACAAGACCAGAAATGCTCCCTGCATGTAAAGCTGTATTTGCACATCCAGATGATGAAAGATATCAGAAATATTTTCACAAAAATATCATCACTCCGCTTGGGGAAATTGTGCCATTATTACCTGATGATAAGGCGAAAATAGACAAAGGAACGGGATTAGTGATGTGTTGTAGTTATGGAGATGAAACCGATGTGTTCTGGTTCCAAAAACATAACTTAGAACCGAAGGTTGTCATTGACCGTTATGGGAAAATGCAAGATACCGGATTGACTGAAATTGATGGATTGAAAGTTGCAGAGGCAAGAGTGAAAATGATGGAAATTTTGGAAGAAAAAGGGGTAGTCGTGAAGAGAACGCCTATCGTGCAATCTAAATTGATGTCTGAAAGAGGGAAAGTACCTGTGGAAATTATTCCTGTACATCAATGGTTTGTAAATATTTTGGACAAAAAAGAGGAACTCCTTGCACAAAATGATAAAATGCAATGGAAACCTGAATTTATGAAAAAAAGATCAAAT
>PDOX01000002.1 GCA_002746475.1 candidate division SR1 bacterium | reverse complement strand
ATTTTTTCAATTTTCATATCTTTAAATGCGTCTGGTAATTTTTCTCCTGGCTTAATTCCCAAAAGTTCATATGTTTTTGTAATTGCATCATCTACATTACCTTGATTCACATCTTTGGCTCTTGAAATAGCTAATTTATCTCCCTCTCCTAATATTTTCTTCTTAAAATTATTCTTCCAATCTGGTAATGTTCGTTTTCCATCTTTATTTTTAACATACTTATGTAATTCACCTAGAGTCATACCTCCAAATAAAGGTGCCATTGTCCATGGTAAATATCCATGAGATTGTTTCTTCATATCATCAGATAATTTATCATACTGTTTAGCAGTTCCACCATAAAGTTCACCAAAATCAAGTTCACCGTGAATTGCTTTTGATATTAATTCAAGTGGATTCATTCCAGTCAATGCTTGGGTTCCAAACACTACTGCTGCCATTGTTCATAGCTTTCACCAGATAGACATTCCCTTTCCATCCTTGCCTTTTGTAAATAACCACTTCCCTATCATAAATAACCCAAGCCCTGCTCATCAGATAAAGGCAGCATTAGACCATCATTCTTTTTGTGCCTCGGTCATCTTAGTATAATCTAACCCTTTTTTTACAAAATCTACAACAACATTTTTCTTTCTTCCCTGAGGTCATGTTTTGGGATTTCTTTGTCACGGATAGATAGAATTCCCTGTATAGTATGGCTTTTTATAAGAATAGTTTCCTTGATTATCTACCACAATACATGCATTTTCCAATACTTGAAGTTGAGTATAGAGAGCATAATCATCCTTTCTTGCTGTTTCATAAATAGGATCAAGATACTGTCTTCTATTTTGTTTATTATATATATTTGCAATCAAACTCGTAGAAATTCAAGATCCTGAAATTAACCTCATCAAATCCGCCTGAAATTCTTTTGATGTTTTATCAAAAGCTTCGAGACTCGCTAGTTTTGAAAGCAGTACCTGACGATCAATATTTTCCTGGGCAAGTTTTTCTGCTAACTTTAGTCTGTTTTTTAATATTTTATCACCACTTCATGGAAGTGCTATATAAAAATTTTCTACATCTTTTCTATAATTTTTAATAAAATCCTGATACTGTTTTTGTACCTGCCCTATTTCTCTTATTTTTTCTTTATCAAGTTTTTTAACTTGTTTAATATGTTGTTTAACTTCTTCTTTTTTACTTTTTGCTTTTGCTTTAATTTCAGAATTATTAGAATCGCTTTCAATATTTTTAAATTCTTTTGCTAATCTATCCAATTCTTTTTTTATTTCATCTTTTGTATCTATCTGTTCTACAGGTGTATCTAACTTATCAGCCATTTTAACAGCAATAATATAAAAATTTCTTTGCTTAATTATAACCAAAAAACAAAAATATGCCAAATTTCAGAATATATTTCTTTTATATTTACTTGCTATTTTTATATATTATGATATAATGTTACAATCTTTATATTTCATATATTTTTTTATTCTCTTGAAAAAATTACTTGCTTTTTTACAATAGGTGCTGTAGAAAATTTTATTTTGTTATGCTATTATAACAATGCAAGAAGTTATTAACGAATTTAAAGATGACATCCTTACTAACTCATCTGCTATCAAAGTTGAAGATGAAGTATTAGATTTTGATTTAGAGATCTATGATCCGATTAAAAAAGATATTGTGAAGAAAAATATCTCTGATTACCAAGGGAAATGGTTGGTACTATTTTTCTACCCAGCAGATTTCACCTTTGTATGTCCTACGGAATTAAAAGACTTAGGAAAATCGTATGAAGAAATCAAAAAATTAGAAAATGTAGAATTATTGGTAGCAAGTACAGACACAGTATTCTCACACAAATCATGGATAGAGACTGAGAAGTTATTAGAAAATTTTGAAATTCCTATGATTGCAGATAGAACTACACTTTTGAGTAGATATTTTGGAATTTTGAATGAAGAAAGTGGAAATTCTGAAAGAGGAACGTTCATTATTTCACCAGATGGAGTATTGAAAACAATGGAAGTACACACTGAACCATTGGGAAGAAGCTCTGCTGAATTGTTGAGAAAACTCAAAGGATTGAAATTCATCACAGAAAATCCAGGACAAGCATGTCCAGCAAGTTGGAACACCGATATGCCAACCTTAAAACCTTCAATAGATATTGCAGGACATGTAGGAGAGAATATGTAAGAAAAATATAAATAATTATTGCATTCTTGTCATAGAACCCGTAGGGTGAAGGATCCAGTAAGCGAGTATAGATTCCTGGTCCATCGCCTTGCGGGGTAAACAAGCCAGAAATGACAGAAATTGTGTCATCCTGAGTGCATACGAAGGATCCAGTAAGCGAATATGGATTCTTCGGCTTCTCCTCTGAATGACATAGGTATATTTTTCACAAAAAGAAAAAATTAGATAATACCCACAATGCGGGTTTTTTTCGTATTGAAAAAAAGTGGGGAAAGAATATCATTGCCTCACTACTTCACTTTAACTAAAAAAAGAGGGATGAAAACACAAACAATGAAACAAAAAAATAGCTACAAAAGAGTTTTGTGATATTTTTTAGGAAAATATAAAGAAAAAAAATGGTCAGCTATTTCACTCTTAGGTATAAAAGTCGCGATCAGCGGTTTATCTGTACTTCCTTTTATCTATCTCAAAGAATTAGTTGATATTTTATCAACTGTTGCTAGTAAAAACACAATCCCAAATTTAATAGAACAAGCTATAGGAGTTATTTTTATTATTTTGGGGATTAGAATTGTTATTTTCCTTTTGTATAGAATATTGGACTTTATTCTCATAAAATTTGAAACGTATCTGATGCAATCAATATTTTTAGAATGTTTCAACTATACCCATCAGCATTCCTACGGGTTTTTTGCTAATGCTTTTTCAGGAGCTTTGGTAAAGAAAGTAAACAAACTCGTCTATTCTCTGGAAGATTTTACTGATATTATTATTTTTCAACTTTCTAGTATTGTCGTAGAATCTATCGGGATTATTATCGTTGTGAGTAGGGCAAATCTGATGTTTTGAGTATTGTTTGGAAGTTTTATTCTCAGTATTGTTTTGCTCCAATATTTTATGCAAAAATGGAGAGCGAAATTTGAGATTGAAGCGAATAAAACGGATTCGGAAATGTCAGGATATTTGTCTGATACGATTAGCAATAGTATTAATCTGAAAGTGTTTGCAAGTCTCAAGAGAGAGTTTTCTACATTCAAAAAGTTGTCCGATACCCGAAGAAAGAAAACGCAAACATCATGGTTTTCTAGTATTTTGATTTTTGCGCTTACTGGGATGATTATTATTGGATTTGAGTTTGGGATTTTGTGGTATGCGGTGCAACTATGGGGAAATGGGCTTATCACGGTTTGAGTAGTTATTCTTGTCCAGAGTTATATGCTCAGATTGATTCAACATCTCTTTTTCATTGGGAATATGTTCAAAAGACTTACGGCGTTGATAGGAAAATCTGCTGAAATGATAGAAATTTTAGACACTCCTTGGGAAATTAAAGACAGAAAACACGCAAAAGATTTAGTTGTAAAACAAGGGAAAATTACTCTAGAAGATGTGAAATTTAGCTATAATGACAATGAAGATGTTATCTTTTCTAATCTCAATCTCACGATCAAACCATGAGAAAAGGTTGCTTTTGTTGGTGCTTCTGGTGCTGGGAAAACCAGTATTATCAAACTCCTCATGAGGTTTTATGATATTCAAGGAGGAAAGATTTTAATCAATGGACAAGATATTTCAAAAATTACTCAAGAAAGCCTAAGAAATAGTATCTCACTCGTTCCTCAGGAACCTATTTTATTTCACAGAACGATAAAAGAAAATATCGCCTATGGAAAACCTGATGCGAGTGATGAAGAAATTTTTGCGGCAGCAAAAATGGCGAGATGTGATAGATTTATCCAGAAATTAGAGAAAAAATATGATACGCTTGTGGGAGAAAGAGGAATAAAATTATCTGGTTGAGAAAGACAAAGAGTGGCTATTGCTAGAGCAATTTTGGAAAACAAATCTATCTTATTATTGGATGAGGCGACTTCTGCCTTGGATAGTGAGTCAGAAATTTTGATTCAAGAAGCAATGCAAGAAGTTATGAAGAACAAGACAACGATTGTTATCGCCCATAGACTCTCTACAATTATGAGTATGGATAGAATCATCGTTCTTGATAATGGAAACATTGTAGAACAAGGATCTCATACTGAACTCATGAATAAAAAAAATGGGCAGTATGCCCATCTATGGAATATTCAGTCTGGTGGATTTATTGGGTAAGGTTAAATTTCAACCAAAAAGTACCACCTAAGTAAAGTACACTTTGTAAAAGGGATTTTCTAAATAAGGGAAGTTATTGTACTATGATATACTTCGTAAGGAGTTTTGTATCATAGAATTTTTCTTGGTTTGTTATTTAATGCATCTTCTACTTTCTGTATGTATTCATCATCATATTGTTGGATTGAGCATTTCTTTGGACAGAATCGTCTTACGTATCAATTATTTTTCTCA
>PDOX01000050.1 GCA_002746475.1 candidate division SR1 bacterium | reverse complement strand
ATCTGTGCAAGATAAGGATAGCAAAACTTCAACTGACAAAGGCATTAAGTCAATCAAAGTCAGTAAAACGAAAGTATCTATTACGCTCTACTGACCTGATGGTAGCAAACCCAACACTACCAAAACAACAACGATTACCTACACACTTAAAAGACTAAAAGAGAAAGTAGATAATCCAACAACTTACGCCTTTGCAACGCCATATCCAAAAGGAATAACAGTAGATAAAGAGCAAAAAACAATCAATTACCCTTGGGAAATGACCCAAGAAACTTTACAAAAATGGTTAGAAAAAGGAACTGCACAAGATGCTGATGGAGAAGCAAAGTTTGTTATTTTTCTTAAAAAAGATACTGCTAATATTATTTTATCTGGTAAAAATGGAAAAACAAAACAGATTGATAAAGTAACAATCTCTTGGAGATTAAATAGATTAGCAGATACAAGAGAAATTGTTGTTGAGGAACAAAAGATTCCTGACCAAAAATTAACATTAGGAGATAATACCTCTCCTGTTGATTTGTATGCAGGATTGAAAACAATAGAGGAGAGTGAGCTTGTAATTCAGAAAATATTATGTGAAGGAAAAGAGCTTTCAGTGGAAAATGCGCATAATTATGTTTTTGTATATCCATGAAATTATCGTGTTATTTTTCAGGCAAAACATGGAGACAAAGAAAAAACAATAACAAGAACTTTTCAAGTAGAATCAGCAGAGAAACAAAAAATAATGAACTATCCAGAATGATCGATGGCAGAAGTGAGTAGAAGATATGCAGAACGACCAGAATATAATGACGGTATAGGAGATCTTGACAAGAAGGAAAAACGATTAGAAGTGGTTTGAGAGGCGAGAGCTACTGCGCAGACAGAATATGTTTTTGATCATGGGACAAGAGAACATTCAGCAAATCGACGACAAGAGAAAATAAGAGAATGGACCCTTTTTTTACCTGATAATGTTTTCTCTGGTAATGGTCATGGTGCAGAAATGAAAGAAGAAATTTTGACAAAAAATAGATTAATCTCAGAATATGGTGATTTCGGTATGAAATTTGAAGAATTTGACACAACTGATCATTGAGATCGAGAAGGACTTAAAAAAAAGCTGGAATGAATGTTAAAAGAAATACAAGGTGATCAAAATAAATATTATCTTATCAATGCTTCACGAGGTGAAAATGATTATTTTACTACATCTACAATGGAAGGGTCAGTTCTTAAAAATATTTTTAAGCAATTGCTAGCAACTGATAGAGTTATTATCTATACTGCCGCCTGAAATACAGCGAAATATTCTGATCCTGCTCTTTGAGGGGTTGATGTATTAGCATTAGAAGGAGATTCTGTTGGACATAATACCTGAGATTGATGGAGAGAACCTAATTGGCCATGAGAAAAAAATGAAGATCGACAAGGGACACGAACATGTGTGCCTGCTTCTTTTAGGGATTGGAGAACTATCAGGCGAACAGCGTTAGGTTTGGCTCCTTGAACAACTCTTTGATTTAAACATACGAATGGGTCAGTAAAGGTTAAATGAGGAGATTCCTTTTCTAGTCGATGATCAGTGAATAATGGGACAAGTACTGCATCTTCACATGAATCAGGGGAGTTTGTATCTATATGGACTGGTGCTACATTGAAAAAGTGAGAGAAAGTCCATGCAATGGATATAGCAAAATTTATGAGAGAAAAGCGTAATTTTGAGCAGTGAGTTCCTTGAAATTCTGAAACAAGATTATTAAATAAAGGGAATATGATTTTTGATCAGATGTTGGAAGTACCTCAGCATATTAGTATAGGAGATAAAAATGCAAAAATATTATTAAAAGCTAGGGTTGATAATGTATATGTTACTGTATTAGGTCATTGAGGAAAAGCTATTAAATTATTGAAAAATTCTTCATGAAAATTTGTAGAAAATCAAGAAGATAAAACTTTGGATTATGTATTATCAGTAGAAGATTTGATAAAATTATGATATAAACCATGATCTATTTTGAAGCTACAATATTCATGTATGTCAGATAGAATACCTAATAAGAGTATTGAAAATAGAACTCTTAATATAAAAATCGTTCAATAATATGAAAGTTTGAAACAAAACACTCGCCCACTTCTTAAACCCTAACTCTTCACTGTTTAGGGAATATGATTTGTGATGCTTTGATTATAAGGTTTTTATATTTTGTACCTATTACGTAGCTTAAATATAGGTGTTTTTTATAAGCAACTAAATATAAGTAAATTACAATACCTATTACGTAAAGACTGAAGAGTTAGGGCTTAAAAAACAAAATATCATATCATCTTATTTTTGGTGTGATGGTGGTTTTATTGTCTTTTGGTATCATTTCTTGTAGTGTTTATAAAACAACAATTACTCAAAAGGAAAAGATAACAAACACCATAACTTATTCTTTATCAAAGCCTAATCAACAAACAACTTTATTAAATACTGTTTTTAGTAAAAATACGATAAAAGACAAACAACTTAAAGCACCAAACAACTCTTTATCTTACTTAAAAGCTCCCGTAACCTTTGTTGATACCAATGATCCTGAATTTTTACAAGAGATGGAAGATTTTCAAAAAAAGACAGGAAAACACTGGTTAGATCAATATAAGAATGGAAATCCTGATGCAAAGGAATATCTAGCAGAGTCGGGGAAATTGATGCTGATGGGGGAGGAGTCTATGCTCAGTTCAGAGCAATTTGCTGAAACGGTACAAAAACATGGAGGAAGAATATTAACAATGCAGCCAGAGGGGAGGAGATATCTTTCTTTTTCTTCATCTACTGATTTGCAAAGTATTAGACAAAAATTATTTGGTCTTGATGGTATTACTACGGTTGATTATTCGCTCTTGGGAAAAGGGAAGTGTAACTTAGATTATGATAATCATAATCGATGATCCTTAAATAATGAATGAAATTGGGATTACGGATATCATCTGGATACGGTTCAAGCACTATGTAAGACTTACCCCCCTAGATAATATAAGGCTTTTTATGTTGGATGATGGGATATGGTATGATCCACAGACAGAAACAGGACATCCTGGGTTTACTGGACAGATTAGTAAGGATTCGAGAAATATAGATAAGCTCTATATCAATCCAGGACCTGATTCTCTCAAAATTGATGAGAATACCAATCATTGATCTTTGGCATGAGCTTTGATCGATAGGACTATGGGACCCTTTGTCCCAAAAGATGAAAATGATAAGTATGTGGTATATAAAGTTTGAGGTCTTTGAGGAGTTGCACCTTATGATATGTCTTTGGCCCTTGATAGAATTGTGTTGGAGAAACAGCAACATCTTGATATGCAGTATATTGTATCAGATGCATGGGGGGGATTTGCTCGTCCAGATGATCCAGGACGTGTTTTTTTCAGAGAAGCATACAAGAGAGCAAGAGATGCAGGGGTAATTATCTTGCATGCGATAGGAAATGAGGATCAAAAAGTAGATATTGAGATGAATCCTGAGCTTCCTTTTGCGCGAAATCCTGAGAGTGCAGTGATGGGCCATCAGTTTCAGCAAGTTTTATATCCTGATAAATTTAGTGTTCCATCTGGTACTAATTATTCTGATAAAACAATCTTAGCATTTAAAAATTCTCTTCCTTATCCTCGTTTAAAAAATGGTGAATATGATTATTCATATGGAGGTGGTACTTCTATGAGTTCTGCTCCTATGGCAATTGTCTTTGCATTGACGAGTAGATTTCATGATGTGCAGGGATTTAAAAATATCACAGATGTGATGAGGAAGTATAGTCGTATGGGGATCTATAAGGTAAAGGGTATAGGTCCTGATGCGACTGTTGAACGAGAAAATCCTAATGTCATCAACCCGAGTATTTTGAATATCGTGGAGGCGGGAATCTTCCCAGAAATTCCAGAGATGGATGCTCAGAATGGTCGACAAGAAATCAACTATAAAAAACCGAATAATGATAGAGGTCTGGAATCGTATCTCGATCCGAGTACTCCATGATATGTGCAAAAAGATGGAGTAGATGGTATAGATCCGAGTACTTTGGCTTCTGGAACGTATACTGCGATACTTATTGTCCAGGTTCCTGGAAAAGATACGGATGAAAATGGAAATACTACTGAATGTATTATGGACCATGAGATCAAAAGAAAATTTGTCGTGAAAAATACTTCGGCAGTTGAAAATGTAAAAGGAAACGAGGTGTATATTTACCCTACCATAATAAACAAGGAGGGAATATTGAATATTTCTCCTCTTCTATCTACTAGTGTAAAAGTAAGAATTTACAATATCGATGGCGAACTTGTGGCAGAAAAAAATTGTTCTTCAAACGACAAAAAGATACATTTAAGCCACTACTCATTAAGTTCTGGTGTCTATATTGTTCATCTTATAGCAAAAAACAGAACACAAACGACAAAAATAATCATTCAATAATATGAAAATTTGAAATACAACACTCGCCCACTTCTTAAAAAACAAAATATCATATCACCTTATTTTTGGTGTGGTGGTGATTTTATTGTCTTTTCACTCGTGTAAAGAGAAAGACAAACTTGAAAAGCCCAAAGACCACCCTACAACCTACGTGATGACATTAAACAATCTTCCCGAAGGTGTAGCAGTTGATACTTTGAGCAGAACAATCACTGTACCTTTTGAGATGAAAACCAAAGAGATAGAAACACTCTTTACTAAAAGAATATCTGTGCAAGATAAGGATAGCAAAACTTCAACTGACAAAGGCATTAAGTCAATCAAAGTCAGTAAAACGAAAGTATCTATTACGCTCTACT
>PDOX01000001.1 GCA_002746475.1 candidate division SR1 bacterium | reverse complement strand
ATAGCCCCGCTTTGCGGGGTTTTTTTGTTTTTTTTTTTTTTGTCTATATACTTAGGGGTAGTTAGTAGAGTAATTCTATTTTAGTACTAAGAATGAAAATATGAAACATTTTATAGGAAAAATTGCATTATCTTTTATCTTGGCTGTTGTAGTAGTCGGTGATATGATGAGTGGGGTTAGTTTTGCTGATACTCGTGATGTCAGTAGTACTGCAAAAATTACACGTTTTGATATTAAACATGCTCGTGAGCATATTGCGGAATTAGATAAAGATATTGCAAAAATTACGCAGGAGTTAAAAATGTTAGATAGACAGGAAGTTGATAAATATTGAACTTTGAATAGTAAGTATAAAGAAGTGAGATGGGAAATTGTGAAAGTTATCCAAAATATTAATGCTACTACTCGTGCTATTGCTGATACTTTGAAGGATATTGAGACCTATAAAGCAAAGCTTTTTCTTTTGTTGAAAGAATTACATGGTTTGTCACAGTGAGTTGAACAGACAAAAGAAAATATTAAGAAATTTACGAGATATCTATATAAACTGGAAAATGAGATTTATGATGAGAAAAGTCATACCATTGATGATGTGAAATTATTGGTGAAATCAGATAATATTGCAACGACCTTATCAAATAAGGAACTTATAGCAAGTGTGATGGAAGCGTTTAATAGTTTGATGACTTCGCTGGAAGTTGACCAAAAAAAGCAGAAAAAAGCGTTGTTTGCTTTGCATAAATTTCAGAAAAAAGCTGAAAATAAGATGAAAGACTATAAAACCCTTCTTGATAGATTAGAACAGAAAAAATTGTATTTGATTGGGTTTATCAAATTATACAAGAAAAATAGTGGGTTATATGAAAAATTTAAAGTGGTTTTTGAAGACCAGAAGGATGTTTATGCGAAAATGCAACAGCTCATCAAAGAAATTTCTTTGAAAAAATATAATGATGTCACTATTGCTGAAAACATGAAAAAATTAGTAAAGGATTATACTGCTACTCATGCAGTTGATACTGCTCGTGTTTCTTATCCGCTTTCTTGGCCGATTTATCCGGCAAAGAACGTTATTACTTCGTTTAAAGATTCTCAATTTAAAAAGCACTATCATTTTGATAATCTTGGTATTCAAATTGCATCAGAGCAAGGAAGACCGGTATATAGTTCTGATGATGGAATCGTATATCATGTCGTTGCAAATGATAATTTTACGATTAATTGGGTGGTTGTGGTGCATCCTAATAATTATGTTACAGTGTATTCTCACTTGAATAGTAGTATTGTCAAAAAATGAGACCTTGTCAAAAAAGGACAATTATTGGGATATAGTGGTGGTGAACCGTGAACGAAGTGAGCGGGATTTGCATCACAAGGAGAAGGATTATGGTATTATATCTTCAAAAATGGGGTCGCTGTTGATCCGATGACGGTTCTTGATCTCAGTGTTATCCAAGAGAAGGATAATCTTTCTGATGATTATGGTATTAAGTTTTTAAGTGATAAATATTCTAGAAATATTGATATTACTAAGGTTAAATTTGCTCATGGTGATACGATTGATGAGAGAGCTGCTGCTTTCTTGAAGAAATTTGCTGTGGGGGCTTATGCAAGTTTAGATTTTTGGAATAAGGCAGTGGAATGAACAAATATTGATAGAGATGTTGTCATTTGTATTGGATTTGCTGAAAGTACCTTAGGGCAGTATTTGGCGACGAATAATAATATTGGAAATGTAGGAAATGATGATAGTGGAAATAGAATTGCATTTGATTCTCCATTGTTTGGTGCGATGATGATTCCAAGTACTTTGAATAACTCTCATTTGGGACATTATCATACGATAAAGCAGTTATCGAGATATGGAAACAAAAATGGGAAAGTGTATGCTTCTAGTCCGATAAATTGGCAGACGAATGTGACAAAATGTCTTTCTCAGATCAAGGGGTATTATGTTCCAGAGGATTTCCCATTTAGAACGGGTCCAAATCCTAGGCGTTATACATCGCTTATTGAATAAGAAATTTGTCAATCTCTCCTGCTCTGATATATGTCTAAAATTTGTGTTTTTGCGGGTATTGAGTATACTAGTATTAGTATTACATGAGATGTATTAGAGGATGTTATGAGAAGATATTATTAGAGGATATTATGAAATAATAAAAAATATTAGAAAACAAAAAAGATAAAATAAAAGATAAAAAATTTATATATTTATAGTAGCAAGATGGTAAAGACAAGAAAAAAAATTGATCAAGCACTGATTACGGTCAAGGATCTAACTTGGTGATATGATGGTTTTCCTCTTTTTAAGAAATTTAATTTTTCGTTGTATAACAATGATTTTTCTGTCATTATGGGGCCTTCATGAGTAGGGAAATCTACATTGATAAAATTGATGACGCGTCATATTCCGCTTCCTAGTAAAACCATTTATCATAAATTGGAAGATTTGTCCAAATATTCTTCTGCTGAATTACAAAAATTTAGAAAAGAACTTGGAATTGTTTTTCAGAAAGATTATTTGATTTCTACATTGTCTATTAAAGAAAATATTTTGTATCCTTTAAAAATTCATGGAATTTCTGTTGATCAAGCAATGCAAAAATATAGAGAAATTCTAAGATATTTGGATATTAAACATTTGCAAGAGAAAAAATTATCAGAGTTAAGCGCTGGTGAAATTCAAAAAGTATTTATTGCGAGGGCGTTGATTCATAGTCCAGAGTTTATCGTTATTGATGATGCTTTGGCAAATTTGGATAAAAAATCACAAGAACAAATTCTTGATGTGTTGGTAAAATATCATAATGATGGACATACCTTGCTGTTAATCACCCATGATGAACGTATTGTCAAATATTTAGAGAAAAAAACTGAGATAAGCCTCACTACGATGTAATTGTTTTATATATTTATTTTTGGATACTGATGTCAAACGTTTCTTATTCTTCACATTCTTTAGACTCTTCAGATATTTTATCTTCTCTGTGTGATCTGGTTGATCAGCAGGATATTGCGGATTATATGAAAGATGAAATTAAAAAAATAATGGGATATATGAATGGATATAAATTGGAAAATATTATGCAGCATTCAGATTTTTTGCTTGAATATTTGTCATTTATTGATCATAAGAATTCAGTTATTATTGATACCATGCTTGATGAGCAGAAGTGTAGTCGTGAAGCATTAGAAAAGACAACTGAGTATATTACTCATACGACGGCAATGAAAGGCTATTTATTACTGACGCTTGATGAGTTTTGTCATGCAAGTTCTACGAGAATTGCTATTAATAAACTTATGTATTCCAGAGCATTGAGGAAAGAATAAAATTATTTTTGTAGTTTTTTTGCGAAATATTCTATTCATAATACTATAGCTATTCCTCATATCATTATGGCTAAGAGGATCCAAAAGTCTTGGTTAATGGTGGGTATGAGGTTTTTTGTTATTAATGCTTTTTCTTGTCAATGTCTGTCTATATATGTTTGAATTGTTGCTTTCCATGGTCGAAGTTTATTTAGAGATCCAAGCATAATTCCTATCAGTAGTCCTACCATTTGGTCATGATAATTATTTTTTACTCGGTGGAGGAGTTTAGAAAAGGCGAGTAATCCTAGTATTGCTCCTACAATGAAATGTAATATGGGGATTATTCATGTTGTGTCTCCATGGGTGAGATTTGTGATGTATCCCAGTAAGATGCTATATTGTCATAAAATTAGCAAAATATATGATCCTGAAATTCCTGGTAAAATCATAGCAATGATTGCGATGGCTCCTGAGATGAACATCGTGATATTTGCTGTTCCGATGGCTATTGGTTGTAAATTTGACAGAACATATCCCGTGAGTAATCCTAAAATTAGTAGCAAGATGATTAAAAAATTTCGTTGTTTGATATATTTTCTCATTAAATATGCTGAAGCGAGAATCAGTCAAAAGAAAAATGCCCAGATATGTTGGGGGTATTGTTCTAGTCCATAACTTAATATACGAGAAAGTGATAGGATAGCAATTCCAATTCCACCAAAGAGCATTACGAGAAATCGTCCATCAATATTCTTTCGTGCTTGTTTACTATTCCCTTGAAAGAGGAGTTTGAGGTTGGTTAGATTAAAACTATGGAGTGCATCAATAAGTCTATCGTAGATTCACGTGATAAACGCGATAGTCCCTCCTGAAACTCCTGGGATAATATCACAGGTTCCCATAAGTATTCCTTTGAGGATAGGGGAGTATTTTTTAAATCCTTTCATGATGTTTTCACTATATTTTATAAAAGTAAAATATTATTATATCTCGTTAGTATATATTTTTTAGAACATTTCTTTCAAGTTATTTTTTATTCTTTTTTTCTTGCCCTTGATTTCATTTGTGTTTTTTATACTATTGTTATTGTTATAATATATTTTTTTATCGTGTGTATTTTTTTGTGTAATGGATCTGTATAAACAACAATTTGCAAGCATCCTTGCAAGCGTATTCCCCAATCTCAGCGAAGAGGAACTCATCAAACAAATTCAACTCACTCCCGAAGATATTGAAGGAGATTTGGCTTTCCCATGTTTTAGATTTGCAAAAGAGCTCAAAAAAGCTCCACAAATAATTGCACAAGAACGTGTAACACAGCTGGATAATCAAAGTGTTATTGCAGTTGGTTCTTATATCAATTTCAAGATCAATAATGATGATTTAGCACAAGAACTTATCACCAGGGTATTAACTGAAAAAGAAAATTTTTGAAAATGAAAACAAACAGAAAAAACACTACTCATTGAAGGGCGACAACCCAACACCCATAAATCATTCCATATCGGACATATCAGAAACGCGCTCGTAAGTGAATCTGTTGCAAGAATTGCAAAATTT
>PDOX01000100.1 GCA_002746475.1 candidate division SR1 bacterium | reverse complement strand
ATTCCTGTTGGATTTCCGTTATCTCGTTGTTTTTCATATATTGGCGTTCCATCTTCTGCATACAAGCTAGCAGTTCAGTGCTTTTTTCATTTTTTCCAATTCACCTCATACTGTAATGTTCCATCTTGAAACCAGCTCTTTTGAATTCAATGTAGTATTCAGTTCCAATACCCATACCCATCTTCAAAAACCTTATGCGTTGTCATTCAAGACTTTTTTCAATTCTCATAATACGAGCTATGTTTTTGTACTCACGATCCTAGGTATATATTTTCCAATCTCAAATTTCCATTTTTATATCGAGTTCTTAATATTCCCTTGTCCCGATCGGTATTGTACGCATATTACCATTCGGATACCATTCTTGCTGTAAACCAGATCTCTTATTATTTTTATACTGTGATTTTTTATGCATTTTCCCATTTGGATAATAACTTATCCATGTTCATTGCCTTTTTCCATCATCTGAATAATACCCTTCTACGGTACAATCATTGGATACCTCGTTTTCAATCACAAAATGATTCTTCTTCTCCCATCACTCAACAACTCCTTCCAATTCACGAGCTGCTATATCAATCATAAATGCACACATTCATTCAGCTTCTCCATCTCTCCAGGTATAATCACTATACTGTTTAGAAAATTTTATCCATCAAGAAAAGACATTTTTCTGATCTGGTACCGTATTAAAGGTATTCGTAATAATCTGAGTTAATGCAAGTTTTTGTCCAATTTGTATCCCATATTTTTTTGTAATTTCTGCATTCAGTTCAAGAACATACTGAGCTTTTCATTTTGGAGTATACACAGGGCATTCCTCCGTTTTACACGGTTGAGCTGTCTGAATATCTACAATCTTTTTATTTTTATTAATCCAAATCATATCAAGAGGTATCAACGTATTTTTCATCCAAAAAGTATAGCTTCATTCTTGGTCATAGGTAAAAAGCATTCCCTCATCTTCTGGAAGCTGTTCTACAAACATAAGCCCTTTTCTTCTTTTCTCATCAGTATCAGCAATTTGGACCTTAAAACAAGGATTTCCTTGATGTCTATAAGGGAAACAGACTTTATTCTCTACCGTAGTGTTGACTATTTCTGATTTTTTTTCAGCTTTTCAAGGATTTTTTGTATGTTGCAACAAACGCTCCCCATAGAAAAAAGCTAATGCATAAATTCCTATGAGAATAACTAATGCAAAGAATAGGATCTTGAAAGATGAAGATTTTTTCATTAGTATACCTAATAATCAAGCAAATAAATACGCTTTTTATTTAATTTTTATGTAATCTTTATTTAAGAAGAA
>PDOX01000004.1 GCA_002746475.1 candidate division SR1 bacterium | reverse complement strand
TTGGATTTATAACGGGGTATAATCTATGAGCAATAGTGTTTTCATTTACAGTAATATGGCTCAGATTTTGTTTGATATATGTTACAAGATTGGCGTTAGTATTAGTATTTATATTTTGTGCTCATACTAGATTACTAGAAAAGAATATACACAACATAGATACTATAAATACTCATATTTTTTTCATTTTTTGTTTTTCCAGATAGTAGATAAATATAACAAAATTTATAATCAAAAAAAGGGATTTCTCCCTCTTTATTTATTGAAATAGGTGTATATTTCAAGAGTTTATTTTCCGTATCTTGCAGATCCTCCAAGTTTTTCATTAATTCTCAATAATTGATTATATTTTGCGATTCTGTCAGTTCTACTAGCAGATCCAGTTTTGATAAATCCAGTATTGAGTGCAACCGCAAGATCAGCGATGAAAGTATCTTCTGTCTCTCCTGATCTGTGAGAAATTACTGCATTCATTCCATTTTCGTGAGCCATATTTACTGCTTTGATCGTTTCGCTCACGGTTCCAATTTGATTTAGTTTGATCAAGATTGCATTCGCCATATTTTGTTCAATTCCCATTTCTAATCTCTTGATATTTGTCACAAAAAGATCATCTCCAACAGTCATAATTTTATCTCCGATTTTTGCGTTAAGTAATGCCCATCCAGCAAAATCATCTTCATCAAGTCCGTCCTCAATAGAAACGATTGGATATTTTTCAATCCATGAACTATATAATTCAATCATTTGTTCTGCATTCAAGATTTTTCCTTCTCCTGCGAGGTTGTAGTTATTTTCTGCTTTATTATAGAATTCACTAGCAGCAACATCGAGTGCTAATCTGATTTTTCCAGTATATCCTGCATTGTCAATCGCTTGCATAATCACTTGCAAAGCTTCTTCGTTTGAACTAAGATTTGGAGCATATCCTCCTTCGTCTCCTACCCCAGTAGCAAGCCCTTTATCTTTCAAGATTTTTTTCAAATGATGGAAAATTTCTGTTCCCCATCTCAATCCTTCTGCAAAATTTTCTGCTTCCCAAGGGATGATCATAAATTCTTGGATATCAACCGTATTATCAGCGTGTGATCCTCCATTTAAGATATTCATCATTGGTCTTGGTAAGGTGTTTCCTTTTCCATCGTTAAGATATTCGTAGATCCATTTATTTTCAGATTTTGCACTTGCAACCACGAAAGCCATACTCACTCCTAAAATCGCGTTTGCTCCTAATTTTGATTTATTTTCTGTCCCATCAAGTTCTAGCATCAAAGCATCAACTTCTTCGTAATTTTCAAAATTTTTTCCAACAAGCGCATCTTTGATGATCGTGTTTACATTATTTACGGCATTCATTACGCCTTTTCCCATAAATCTGCTTTTGTCGCCATCTCTCATTTCCAAAGCTTCGTGTACCCCAGTACTTGCACCAGAAGGCACGATAGCTCTCCCAAAACTTCCGTCATTTAGGGTGATTTCTACTTCTACGGTAGGATTTCCTCTGGAATCGATTACTTGTCTCGCATGGAGATTGTTAATTGTTTTTGTCATGTTCTGTTCTTTTTTTATAATATTAAAATGTTTTTCTCATCGTGGTGTAGTATATAAAGTTAGATATTTTTTTCAAGAGAGAGTTTTTTGTATTTTCACTTATTTATACTATTTTATAGTATCTTATAATTCTAGTCAAACACTTCTTTCACCTCATCAACTCCTCACTTCAAGGTATATCCCTCTAAAAATTCTGCTAAATACGGTTTCTTCTCTAATAATTTTTCAAGGGAGTCTTGCAAATAGTCGTAATCTGTAGTTTTTGGGTACACATAGGTGATCGGATCTAATAATCCTGTTGGTCTAATGATTTGTTGTACAATATTTTTTGAAAGTTCCAATTCATACTGTGCTGGGGTCGCAGAAAGGAATACGGTATTTGCTTGGGGTTTGAGTTTTTGGAGGACACGGTGGTATTGATTGCAGAGGTAGTCAAAAGAATCACCCCCTACCCCCCTCTTTAACAAAGAGGGGGAATGACTCGCCTCCTTCCCAGCTTTACTTCCCCCTTTGCTAAAGGGGGATTGAGGGGGATTCAATTGCGTAGAGGAACTATTCTTTTCCACCCACACTTCCTCCGAACTAATCTCATTTCGCCCAAGCATGGTTTCCAATTCAGTAAAACCTACGGGTCTATGATCTTCTGCTGATGGAAGTCTAAATCCATGGCGGACAAGGTTAGCTTTTCTGGAAGCATCTGCTTGGGGCATAGCTCTAAGTTGTGGAATCGTCATGTGGGATTCATCTATGATTAAAAGCATATCTTCTGGGAAGTAATCAAAAATCGTATTTGGGGCTTCTCAAGGCTTTCTCTGATCAAAATATCTTGAATAATTTTCTATTCCGTTGGTAAACCCTGTTTCTCTAATCATTCTAATATCATACTCTACTCTTTTTTTGATTCTCTCGGCTTCGACAAGTTGTTTACGATCGGTGAAATATTTTACTTGCTGTTCTTTTTCTGCATCTATATCTGCTAAAATTTGCTCGATATTTGTGGTATCTTGCAAAAATTGGGTTGCAGGCCAAACAAGGAGTGATCCTGATCTCACGACTTCTTTCACTTGCATGGTGGTAAAATCTCTGATTTCTATCATTTCTAGCATATCCTCGTCAAAATAACATCTTCGAAGTCTGTTTTCGGTACTTGGATAGATGTCTATCATTTCTCCTTTGAATTCAAACATTCCATGTTCAACGCTGGTGTGAACGGGTTTATATTGCATTTTGAGGAGCTGTTTTTTTATTTCTTGAAAATCATATTTTTGCCCAATTTTTAGTCCAAAACTCATCTCCAAAAAGTAGTCTTTTTCTCCTAGACCGTAAAGTGAAGACACGGAAGCAACGACAATCACATCTTTTCTTGTGAGCAATGATGCAAGCGAACCGAGTCTATATCTTTCAATTTCTTGGTTGATAGTTGCCTCTTTTTCGATATATACTCCTTGGGCAGGGAGGTAGGATTCTGGCTGGTAATAATCAAAATAGGAAACAAAATAATGCACCGCATTATCAGGGAAAAATCCTTTCAACTCGGTTGCCAACTGGGCAGCAAGGGTTTTGTTGTGAGAGATGAGCAAGGTTGGTTTTTGGACTTCTTGGATCACATTCGCGATTGTAAACGTTTTTCCCGTTCCTGTTGCTCCGAGCAAGGTCTGAATATGTTTTTTGTCCTGAATTCCTTGGACAAGTCCTTGTATCGCTTGGGGTTGGTCTCCTGAGGGTTGAAATTGTGCTTTGAGGTTGAACATTATTTTTTAGTGTGATTAGTAGTATAAATATATGATTATATATGGTGTTTTGTAGGGCAATTTTATTTTCAAAAGATTCTCTTTTTTAACTCTTGTTCTTGATTTTTATAGAGTATTTTTAACACTTCTAATGAAAATTCTTTTACCCTAAATGCATCAGAAACAATAAACTCCAAAAATTCGTTCCACTCCACTTCTATAATTTTAATTTTTTCTCATCAAGCATCTAAACTTTGTTCTTGAATTTTTTTACAGTTTCTTGCAATAAAAATGTGATTTTCATATACCATCCTTGAAGACGGAGCATGTGAGCTAAATCATTCCCAATCATCACTGACCATTCCTGTTTCTTCCAACAATTCTCTTTGTGCGGTTTGGAGGGGTTCTTCATTTCCCTCACAGCTTCATCATACCAATCAATAAAACTTCTCCCTTCATGGTTGCTCTTCTTCTAAGATAAGGATTTTTCAGGCTTCTGTGATAGCAACAACATCAATAGAATTTTTCCTCATTGCTTTTTCAAATATTACTGTTTCTCCGTTAAACAATTTTTGTTCCCATTGGTAGATAGAAAAAGTTATTCCCTCAAATACACACTGAGCATGATCTGGTAATCAATTTTTTTTCATATATTTAGTAATTAATAGCTATGATAAATATTACAAAAAATATACTATTTATATGAGATATTTTTTCAAGAGGGAAATATTATTACCCCTGTGCGAGTTTGTGAATATGTTCAACAATATAACTTTGGTAGGGAATCCCCATCATCTCAGCTTTTGACTTAATTTTTATGATGTCATTTTCCAATACGCGAAGGCTAATCATTTTTTTTGCAGGTTTCTGCACTTTATATTGAGCAAGTCTCTTTTTTTCTGCTTCTAATTCTTCAGGACTAGCACGATGATTTACAAGAAAATCTTTAGTCAGTAAACTATCAAGTGCTTTCTCTTCTGCTGTGAGTTTTTGGTCTATCTTTTTTGCTGTTTGTTTAGTCATCTTGTGTAAAATAATCAGAATAAATAGTTTTTAGTTCTCTTTTTTGGTAAGCTGTCTTGATACACAATTCAGTTACTGTTTCTACCACGGGAACCACATAAGGATAGTTGTTATAATTAATGATATAAATCGTTTGATTTTTTCTTTCAGGGTCAGGATGTGGATATTTTGCTATAAATTGTCAGGATTGCAACATATGGGCAACGGTATGAATATCAATATTCCTTGGTGGTTTGAGAAGTTTTTCCCTTTTGAGAGGATCATAGGTTATTGTCTTCATAGTAACTTTATTAATTAAAGAATATTTTAATTTTCAGATTATGTATATATGTAGTATATACAATTAGAGAATAAATACAAGAGAAAGTTTATATATTTTCCCAGTGAAAAATGTTTCTTGAAATTAAATATTTCTTTATTTCTCTTTACTCTTCACAACCCCCATATTTGCTTGACATTTATTTTTATAAACTTATCATTACGCATTATTGAATTCTAGTTTTAAATTTTTATAATAAATATGAGTGATAATATTGATTTTTTAAGAAAAACTTTGGAAAAGGAAAGAAAAATAATAAAACAAGAAATAGATAAAAAGAAGAAAGAGATATTTTCTACGATGTTTCATATGTCTATTGAAGAGGTTCATGAACAGCAACAAAAAACAGAAAAGGAATTATGGAAAATTTTCAATGAAAAACATAAAAAATTAATAGAAAAA
>PDOX01000099.1 GCA_002746475.1 candidate division SR1 bacterium | reverse complement strand
ATATTTTGCATGTTTTTTTGCTCTCTGTTGTCCGTTTTTTACTCTAACCATGATACTACACTACTATTACGCAACTAAATCTTTCACTATTTTAGCCCTCTTTCAAACAATAACTTTTCCATATGGGCTTTTCTTGTTATTTTTTCCTTTATTTGTCAAAAGATGATTATTACAAGATTTTCCAGAAATCACCTTACCTTTTTTTGTAATCTTAAATCTCTTTTTTGCACCACTATGTGATTTTCCTTTCGTTGCCATCAACACTATTTAGCGAATAAAATAATACTATATCCTGACGATTCTCTCTTTGGAGTATCATATTGAGATTTTCAAACATCTGAGAGCGTTTCCTTAAACTGCATCATTTTTTCAGCAGCTTTCTCAGCATAAATATTTTCTCTTCATCTCAACCTCATCGAAATCCTTACATTATGTCAACCAGCCAGCAATTCTCTAATTTTCTTAGCCTTCATCTCTAGATCATTTTGACCTATAGCGTATGATATTTTAATTTCTTTGAGTTGATTTACTTTTTGCGTTCTCTTTTTTTCTTTTTGATCTTTTTGTTTCTTGTACATATATTTACCATAATCGGTAATCATGGCGGTAGAAATCATTTCTTTAGGATCATAATGAACCTGAACAAGATCCAATCATTTTTCCTGCGCTAATTGTAGTGCCTTGTATCTAGGAAATTTTCCTAAATTATTTCTCTCTTCATCCAAGACCATAATATTATGTGCTCTGATATCTTCATTCACATACACTACAACACGATCTCTATTATTATTTTTATTATATGCCAAACTATTTAATATAGTATATAAATACAATCACTCCCGGCGGGACTCGAACCCGCGATTTCCACCGTGAGAGGGTGGCGTCCTAAACCACTAGACCACGAGAGCTTCTGCTAGATTCCTTACCAGAAATGAAAAAGAATTTGGATTCTAGGGGAGTCGAACCCCTGACCTCCTGCGTGCAAAGCAGGCGCTCTAGCCAGCTGAGCT
>PDOX01000098.1 GCA_002746475.1 candidate division SR1 bacterium | reverse complement strand
TATTCAGCTAAACCTAAGAAACCTAAACCAACAGATCTGTATTTTTTTGCTGTAACTTCAGCTTCTTTTATAGGATAAAAATTCAAATCAATTACATTATCTAAGAGCCTCATAGCAACTGGAAATACTTTTTTAATATCATCATCAGTGTTTACTTTTGCTACATTTATACTTGCAAGATTACAAACTACACTATCTC
Source organism: candidate division SR1 bacterium (assembly GCA_002746475.1). Lineage (GTDB taxonomy): Bacteria > Patescibacteriota > Gracilibacteria > Absconditabacterales > Absconditicoccaceae > PDOX01. The sequence goes on along the minus strand of PDOX01000098.1, from coordinate 836 downwards.
CTGGTTCATATTTTATAACTATTTTTCAGTCTTCTAACTCTTCTTCCACAAATTTTGAAGTTGAAGTATTTTGACAAATCTCCACACAAAGCTGAGTAGAATAAATATTTCAAGCATGCTTGTTTGGATTCATTCTGTTTACAGTATCTCTAAAAAATGCATAAGGCATTCAAGTTTCTACTGTTGCCTTTAGGTAAGTTTTAAATAATTCTTTTGCTTCTGTTTCTACTTTTAAAGTAAGTTTTGGGTTAGCTTCACATTCCTCATAAAATTTATTAAATTCTTCTCAAAAATGATCTTGCAGTTTTTTTCAAGTAACATCTTCTACCTCTTTTGGATCAAAAAGTGTCCAAGATTCTCAAGCTTGCATTCTCTCCATAAATAAATCTGGAAATGAAACTGCTGGGAAAACATCAAAACTTTTAGATCTAATATCACCTGTTTCAGTTTGTAAATCCAAAAATCCATAAATATCTCTATGAAAAATATCTAAAGTTACAGAGATTGCTCAAGCTCTTGCTCAAAGTTGATTTACAGCAACTGCTGTATCATTTATAACTTTAATCCAAGGATTTACTCAACCTGCTGCTCATTTTACTCATCTAATAGAACCTCATTTACTTCTAATATTTCCAAGATAAACTCAAATTCATCAACCATACTTTGAAACTTGAGCCATATTTTCTATACTATGATAAATAGCTCTTAAATCATCATCTACATTAAATTTGAAACAACTTGAAAGTTGGTGAAAATTTGTTCTAGAATTTAATAAAGTTGGAGTTGGAAGTGAAATTTTTCCTGTTGCACAATAATCATAAATCTTTTTTGCTACT
>PDOX01000009.1 GCA_002746475.1 candidate division SR1 bacterium | reverse complement strand
TGTTCAGATCTTTCAATAATATCGTGTGATTTTTTCTTTGCTTGTTCAATAATATCTTCTTCTATTTCTCTCGCTTTCGCCATTTTTTCTTTGAATTTCAATGCTTTCTCTGTGAGTGTTTTCTTGTATCAGAAAAATCCTAACACTCCTCAAAGGATCAAAGCTCAAACAGCAATGAGTATACTTTGCATATCCATTATTTTAGTCGCTTAGTGTATAAAAATTGTAGTTTATAACAAATACTTGTCATTCTGAATGAAATGAAGAATCCAGTAAATAAATATAGATTTTTCGCTTCGCTCTGAATGGCAGAAGAGTAGTGTATCTTCTAACTCAATCCAGGAAATCCACCTCCTCACATCATATTTGCCATATCACTTGGATCAAATCCAAGAATATCTTTTGTTCTCTCTGCAGCAATTTCTTGTGCTTTATTTTGTGCTTTTACAAAACATTTTACCGTCAAATCTTCCAACTCTGCTTTTTTGCTTGAACTCAGTAAACTTTCATCATTGATGCTGTAATTTTTTAACTTCATTTCTCCAGTAATATCTACTGTTACTGCACCTTCTACCATCTCTCCATCAAATTCATACTTCCCCTCTTTTGCTCTAATCACCAAATTTTTTAACGCTTTTTGTAATTGTTTGTATTTGTCATACATTTGTTTTAATTCTCCAGCTTTTCAAAACATATTTTTTTTCATAATTATATAAAACTTTATACTACATATGTTATGTATATTAATATATACAATGTAGTCAAATCATAGTGTAAGAAACCCAAAGAAAAAATAAAGAGAATTTTTGGAGAAATTTCCATGAAAAAAATAAATAATGTTTAGAAGAATAAGTTTATCTTTTTATATAATATATTATACAACAACGTCACGATTTTTTTCAAAAAAAATTGCTTTTCTATGAAAAAAGTATATAATGGTCATATAGATTTATTTTTGTAAGAGAAAATAATTATGGTTAATGATGCGATTGATAAAAAGGATATTAGAGAGATACTGGGAAAAAAAGAAGTAGTAAAAAGAGCATCTAGTTTCTTAGAAAAAAAAGAAAATTTTTTAAAAGAGCTTTTTTATGGACTATCTTTAATTAAACATTTAAAAAAAGTAAAGAAGGATGATAAAAAGTATATAAAAAAATTAGTATTGAAAACAGAAAAAGAAAAAGAATGAGAAATAAATGCCTTACATGAGAAAGCAAAAAAATGGTTATTAGAAGAATATGAAGATGATACTGATGCTATAAAAAAGAGCTTTGAAGAATTAAAAATATCGGAAGAATGTATTAGATCTTTATTTGAAAATACAATTCAAGCAATAAAACAAAATATAGATCCAGAAAAAGATTTTGAAAAGTGGAAAGCTTATTATTTAGATTTAGATGAAAGATCTTCATGGGAGAAAATTTGAGATAAGATAAATAGATTGAAAATAAGATGGAATAAGGATAATATAAATAATCTTTGTGATTATCTAGATATTAATACACAAGAATTATATACTCTTTTGAATCTAAATAATAATGTTGAAGAAGAAAATATTGAACTTAATGATTAAGAGATAAAAAAAATTCAATGAAAAAATAATACTTCTTGCATATTGATAAAGAATATATATGCTACAAAAGTATTATTTTTTTTGTCCTTATTTTCTAAGAAAAAAACTCATGAAAAAACAACTCACCATCTGAAATATCACTCGAACCCATCTTTCTGACTATAGTCAAACCGATATTTCAAAAATTATTGAAAATTATAATCTACACGAGATTATTGAGCAGGATCTCCAAGAATTGCATATTCAGGACAAGATCGATGTCTATGATAATTATATTTTCTTAGTATTGCACTTTACCAAACATAATACGAAAAGCAAAAGATATTTCGCGAATGAATTAAAAGTGATTATGGGGAAAAATTTCATCATTTCGACCAGTAAATATAATACCAGCACACTCTCAAAACTGATGGCAGAATATCAGGAAGAAATTGAACAAGGAGAAAAAGAAGGAGATAACGAGTTATTCAAGGTTTCGCCCTACTATATCTTGTATAGAATTATCGATGCGATGTATGACAAGGTCTTGCTAGGACTCAGGAAATTTTCCAAAGATATCAAAGAGATGGAAGATACTGCATTTTCTACCGAGGCTGTTGATAGTGAAGGGCTAAAAAATCTTTTGATTAAAAAGAGAAATGTGATTTTACTTAAACACCTTATCGAGCCACAAGAAGAAATCTTAGAAGAACTCCAAAAAGCGACCATCAGTTTCTTTGAAGGTGATTTGGAAGTGTATTTTGAGGATTTGGAATTTAAGGTAGATAAAATTATCGCAAACACCCGTATGATGGAAGAAAATACCGATTCAGTCTATGATATTTACGATACGCTGACCAATATCAGAACCAATAAAATTGTATGAATTTTGACAATTTTCACCGCAATTATCTGAATTATGACGCTGGTGAGTGGAATCTATGGGATGAATATTCAGCTCCCATTAGCAGACAACCCCTATGCCTTTGTGATTCTTGGAATAGGAATGCTTGGCGTGGCTGGGATTATGCTCTGGGTATTTAAGAAAATGAGATGGATGTAAATATAGACCCCTCACCCCGGCCTGTCTACCGACAAGGCAAAATCGGGGAGCTCCCCTCCGAGGGGAGCCTTCTCGCTTCGGTCCCCCCTTGGAGGGGGGATTAAAGGGGGGTCTTATGTGTGGGAGATCTGTGAGAAGCAGGCGGAGGGGTCTAAAAATTTATATATGCTAAAATATTCTATGCAACAAAATATGAAAAATAAACTTATCGCTGTAGATATGGATGAAGTGTTATTGGAAACAGCAAAATGATTGCTGAATTTTTATAATTATACTTTTGCAGAGAAACCGATACAATACAACGATATTATTAGATATAATTTTGAAACAATTCCATGATATGAAACAACAGTGGAATATGCAGTAGAATATTTTATGAATTTTCTTGAAAGTTCGGAGGCAAAAAATATTCTGCCAGTGCAATGGGCGAAAGATAAATTAAATTATTTAAAATCATTGGGATATAAATTTGTAATAATTACTGGAAGAGCTGAAAAGTTAGAACACATAAGCAGAGAATATATAAAAAAACATTACCCAAATATCTTTGAAGAGATGTATTTCTGCTGATACTATACGGAAAATCAGAAAGATAAATACACCGTATGCCAAGAACTTGGTATCACCACTATCATTGAAGACCATCTAGAAAATAGTATCAAATATGCTCAACAGGGAATAGAGGTAATTTTGCTTGATAAACCACGAAACCAGGATTATAACCCTCAAATCCACAAGCATATCACCAAAGTGAAAAGTTGGGATGAGATAACACTTGGTTAAGATATTTATGTTTTATTTTTTTTATTGTATTGTGCCATGACGACAACATTAAAAGAAATTGCAACAGAAGTAAATGCTATTGAAGATAGGCTTGCTATCAATTTAGATGCCGTGATGCATAAACTTACCCAAGAATTAGGAGAATTTAACGATGCCATCCAAAAATATAGAGGCATTTACTGTAAAACGAGAAAAACAAAAGAAGATATCCAAGAAGAAGCAGGAGATTTGTTTACAAATTTTATTTCAATCCTCAATAGAGTGGGAGTAGATCCTGATGTCCTACCAGAACTCGCAAAAAATTCTCTCAGAAAATTTCATGAAAGAGAAATGCTCTATAAACAACATCAAGAAGATTAGCGAGATTACATTTTTAATTTGAGTTTTTTTGTTACCTGCAAATTATTGAAAAAATCAGTAATTTCTGCAATATCTTCATAAAAGAAAACTTCTTCAGCAACGCTATTTACCGTTGTAGAAATTTTAGACCCTTTCTTTGCAACAATATAGACAGGAATATTATTACTATAAGCAAATCCTGCACACATTCCTAGTCCAGCTCCACTTTCACTATATTCCAAGACCAAAAGTTGGGCATTGAGTAAGGCTGGAAACGAGTATCTTGGCATAAAATGCTCCATATCTAGTCACTCAACTGTTCAATACTTTTCAATATCTCTCACGGCAACAAAAGTGCTCATCCCTGCATTTTCCAGAGCAAGGCTGAGTCAATCAACAAGTTGTTTTGAATGTTCTCATGCATAAAATTTTAACGCTACAAATGCATTGATTTTTTTATGTTCTTGGTGATTTAGTTCAACTTCTTCAAATCTATATTTTTGTTCAACATCTGGGTATTTTTCACGGTCTACTTCAGAGGCAAACATAGTATAAGGTCTCGCCCAAGTCATTGGTGCATATTTCCCAGTCAAAGCTTTGTAAATGACAAATTGTTTAAAAACAGCATCGTTATTAGATTCTGAGTCATTGACAACCGCAAGAACTTGGTAAAAATTCCCTTTGAAATGCTTGTATACTTTTCCTACTTTGATACTTCTTTCTGACATTATATCATAATATTAAAAAATAAAAAAGAGAAAACCTAAATAATATAAAAATAATATCGCTGAATACAAGAGCTTTTGCTTGAAATTTCTTCTTTATTTACTACACTGGTAAGTGTATATCATATTCTTAGCAATAGCTTTACTTTTTGTATATTGATTCACATGCCAGAACAAAAATCAGACTCAAAACCAACCCTTAAACTTTTCAACACCCTCACGAGAGAAAAAGAGGAATTTAACCCCTTAAATCCTGACCAAGTCGGGATGTATTCCTGTGGTCCAACCGTCTATGGAACCCCAAGTATCTGAAACGTTAGGGCATCTTTTACAGCGGATCTGATCAGAAATACCTTGGAACTTGCAGGATATACTGTGAAATCTGTGATGAATATTACTGATGTGGGACATCTCGTTGGTGACGGCGATGAAGGAGAGGATAAGCTAGAAGTCGGAGCAAAAAGAGAAGGACTCACTGCGCGAGAAGTTGCGAGAAAATACGAAAAAGAGTTTTTGGAAGGGTTAGAAAAAATGCATATTGCTCCTTTCAGTATCTTCCCGAGGGCGACCGAACATATTCAAGAACAGATTGATTTGGTAAAAACCCTTGAAGACAAAGGCTATACCTACGAAATCCCAAATGACGGAATCTATATGAATACGAGTAAAATTGATGATTATGGAAAGTTGCTTGGACCTAACTACAAAAAACATTTGGAAAACCTCAGAGGAGGGGAGAGAGTAGAGATGGGAGG
>PDOX01000008.1 GCA_002746475.1 candidate division SR1 bacterium | reverse complement strand
TATAAGATACGGTATAAAGTATAGTACAAAATATATGTGTATAAAAAACATAAGAAAAGATAGCGATATTTGATATTATTTAGATACTACTATTGCTATTCTCCTTATGCTCTACTATTTCTTAGATTCCATCATAATCTATCAAAACATAGCCTTTCTTTTCTATCTCTCTCACAAGAGCTTTTTTCTTAATAATCAATTCTGCACGGTCGTTAGTCTTCCCTTGCAAGATATCATCTCCGATCATGATCGTGATAGGATGTTCGATCATGTGTTTAGGAAAGAGTATGGTCATCTGATTATTTCTTTTTTTTAGATTGGTTTTCACATCTAATAGTGGAAGATCTTCCAATGTATGTACTCCGATTTGGAATCCCATCTGCTTTTCAATATCCATGATGTTTTTTCCAGCCCTTCCGATAATACTTGCCTTGTTTTTCTTAGGGATAAAGATATCTATTCTCTCATCAGACTGGATTTTAGACAAGAATCCTCACGGAATCAAGAGTGATAACTTTTGGTCAATGAGATCTTTTGCATATTTGTGCATATTTTTCTTTTTCTTGTCAGGCATCCCCGCATCAATTTTGTCCAGAGGAATTACGACTACCTGTTCACCGAAACTATAAATTTCGTATAATGGCTTGTTCTCAAAGAAACTACTGATCACAATAACGGGACGAGAGAGATCCTCAGAATTCATTCCAGCAGGCACTTTCACCGTCAATTCTAGTTGCAAAATCTCAGTAATTTTCCCACCATCGATAAAGATTACCGTATCCAAAACTTGTGGAATAATTCCAATTTCAATCGTTCCTAAAAATCTCTGAATACTATCAACAGGTTTGGTCGCGTGAATTACTCCAATCATCCCAATTCCTGTCAATCTCAGATCTTTATACAATTCGAAGTCTGGAGTATTTCTCACTTCATCATAAATTGTATAATCCGGTCTTGATAACAATAAGATATCTCTCAATTCATCGTGTGAACCGTGCGTGAAACTATACTGTACTACACTGTCTGGTACCATCAGATCACGAGGTGATTCTATCGTTTTGATAATTTTATCTTGCTTATGATAGAATTCTACTAATGCCTGTGAAAAGGTAGTTTTCCCACTTCCAGGTGCTCCTGAAACCAAGATCCCTTTTGATTTATTTTTAAACAGATCAATGATTTTGCTATCTAATTTATAATCATCATCTATATACTCCTAATTGCAACACTTTTGACATTGGTCTGTCAATTTCCATATAGCTATCATCACGCGCCTCAACTTCTGAAAAGATTGTATCAATCAAAGCTTCTAGTTCCTTCTTTTCTATTTTTTCTGGGGTAAAGACTGACTGCCAATTCCCAGGTCCTCACTCTTTTTTGAGCATGGTTACTCCTTCTTTGAGGTGGATAGACATGGTGTTGTCATTGAAATATTGGTCAAGAACACTATTGGTACTTGTAACTAATTCCATATAATTATTCTGATAACATATAAAATTTTATTTTTGTCTATTTTTAGATAGTGGCGACTATATACTCATTTTTTTGAATTTTGCAAGGGAAAATAGTAGTCTTTTCGAGATATAGTGCATGATACCTGTGATTTTCTTCTTGATTTTTCTTTTCTTTTTGATAAAAACAAATGATAAAGAAAAAATAACGAAAAAATCTTTTTTAAACGTTCAAGATAGTATACCATGCTATTTCATGTATTAGGAATAAAAGAAATTGGATGAAAAAACTATAATTTAGATTTTTTAATAGAAAAAAATTCTGAAAAAGAATTAAGAACATATCTTTCATGACTATGAGTTGTTGTATTAAACATAGAAAAATATACATGATTGGCAATCAATTTTTGAATAACTCAACTTATCATTGAAGATAATGAACAACATTTCCCTGTAATTATCCAATCTACAGATTATAGAAAAGGATATTTATTGTTTTCTCTGGTATGATTTCATGTGCAAACGATTGAGAGTTTGGATACCGACCAACCGATAAATCCAGAAAAACTACAACAAGATATTGTTAAGTGGAATATATTATTAGAAAAATTACATACTATTAATGAAAAGAAAGCTAAACATCAACATGAGCAACAAGAAATTGAATTAGAAGATCATCAGATTACTGAGATGCAGTTGTTATCTAGTCAAGTAATCCAGAGAGCAAATACTATCTTAACTACAATGATTGATGATATCAGTAGTCAAGAAAAGAAAAAGTTAGAGGATTTAACTCAAGAATTGTCAAAAGTGAAACTTGGTACTAATATAGAAAAGATGAAGGCTTATGCAAATCAGATGATTGTTATGATTAATGATATAGAAAAGAGACAAATTAATAAATTAACTGATTTTCAGCAAAGTCTTTTTCAGTGATCAGTGGTAACGAATATTGATGTGGCAAAAGAAGTGAAAAAATACGAAAAGGCAGAAGATATAAAAAGAATTTGAGGAATAAAGACAACAACTGATAGTTTTTATATTTCTCTCGGAAAAATAGGATTATATATTAAATTTCTGCGGAAGGATTTTTTGTATCATTTAACAAAATATCAAACACTTATTGTAAATGTCTTTCAATTTGTTCAAACTATTTTGTTTATTGTAATTGTATGAATGGGGATTTATTTATCATTTTTAGGTAAAAACACGTTTGTATTATCAGAAAATATTGTGATGAGTTTATTACAAATTGCAGTATTAAATTGACTTTTGCTTATTGTTTCATATTTTGCAAAAAAAAGATATTTTGTTCTTTTTCTTTGATTTGTTATAGCGTTTTTTCTTTGTCAAGTAATATTAATGATTATAAAAAATACGTTATCATTGTAATATGCTTATTTATATTTTTATTTTTTAATATTTAAAGCTGTGAAAATAGTTGTATTGTTGATAGGAATAGCATTGTTTTCAGTATATTTTTATGCAATTGGTTTATGATATCGAGGGTTTATTCCTTTTGTATTATTTTTCTTTTTTGCAGTATGGGTGGCAATACAGAGTAAAGATACTTTTTGAGATATTCATATAGATAATAAATATTTGTTTCTTTGAGCGCGAAATCTTGTAAATATTGCAATAGTGTATGTTATGTATATTCTTGGTATTGGAATGGTTGAATCTTTGTTAGGAGTTTTATGAATTAATATTATAGGATTATTAATTTCCTATGTTACAAACTTGCCATATGCAAAAGATATTACGTATATTACTTATTATATTTCTGCTCTTGCACTTATTGTGTATGCTTTGTTTACTTCTTGAACGGATGCTTTTTTGACCTTTGAATATCTTTTAGGATTTACGATGGGGTTTTTGGCATTTTTATATTTTATTGTGCCGTTATATTATCCTATATCATCAGTTATACAATATCATTTTGTGCTTGTGGTTATATTGACATTGGGAGTAGTAATATATGATCAGATTCCACAGGGAGATTATGCAGTAATGGTGTTGTTATGTGTATTATTAGGATTGTTATGATGAGTTTGGTATTGTAAACATCATCCTATTAAACAAGAAAAATTTGAGAAAAAAAGTATTTCTGTGAGAAAAATTTTAGCAGGGGAGAGGATTGTTCCATTTCTTAAACAGCAACCCAAATATAATAAGTATTATCTCTTTTTCGAACATATTGTCAGGACGATGCCCAATTATATGAAATATTTTCTAGAATGAGCAAATATTTTATTGTTATTACTTTTTATTTATTATTTTGTTACTTCTGCAAATGGAGATATTGCTAGTTTCATATTGTTGCCTATACATCGAGGAATTATTGTAGTATTTCTTATAAATATTTATGTATTTAGGAAATTAAATTTCACAAGTATTTTACAAAAAATATGAATGTTCTTAGGAGTGAATATTTTTGCTTACCTTGTATTTTTCTCTTATTTTTCTATGTTTAGTCCTTCTCTGGTTATGACAGCAATAGTACGAAATATTCTTTATAGTATTGTGATTTTTAATCTTGAAATCCTGTTTCCTCGTATTGTGTGGACTCAACGAGATTATACCACAGCAATGGTAATAGATAGTGTAGTTACATTTGTAAATATTGTATTATTGATACGTTTGTCTATTTCAGGACAATTAACTTTTGCGTTTGTATTTCTCTATCTTACGATAAAAATTCTTCTTTTGCTCTATATTTTCAATAAATCAAAAAATAGCAGGGCAAAATATACAACAGACCCAATATATGTACAGGAGGATGATGTTTCTGTAGATACTTTAATTGATGCTGATGATTTCATTAGGGATGAGTAATTTGTTTTGCTTGCAGGTGTTATAATCAATATCTTGGAAAATACTGCTGAGTAAGACTGTTGCATAAGCTCCCGTTGGGAGTGTGAAATTGAGGGTGAGTTCACAACCTCCTTCTCTTGATTCGTAGGGAACTTCAATATAAGACCCCCCTCCCTCACTTTGTTCGGGTGTCCCCCCTCCGAGGGGGGATGCTGGATCCCCTTGGAGGGGAGCTGTCCCGCTTTGCGGGACTGAGGGGTCTAATACAGGGGAGTTTTGTTTTTTGAGAGGATGATAAGTATGGCTAGGGGACCAAGTATACGAAAAATTTTTAGGAATGATCCACAACGGTCTTCTAATTCCCCAAAGTTGATGTTTTTTGATACTTTCCATATAGTCTAATACTTTGCTTTTTTTTATCAGTTCCCAATCTTTGAAAAACGCTTTGCTTCCATTGGGACACAAAAGCATATTATAGCCCAAAATCAGCCCGGTTGGTGTCCATTTTTTTGGATCATAAGGGATTGTTTTGTCATAATAATTTGGAGCAAAAAATTCTTTATCAGGATAATGCTCTTTGCATTGCTGGTAATCAAAAAGATGAATTTCCTGATTTTCATAGCTTCCAACTTCTGCTTTCCAGGCATGAAAAGTGCTGGTTAGAATATCTCCCTCGAGGAGATGTTGTCATTTTTTCCGTCTGGATAAAGCATAATGATTGAAATACATACTTGAAAAAGCTTGGAGCTTAAATCTAATTTCAAATGCATTTTTCATCGCTTTTTTTGTCATCTGGAAAATCTCACAGGCTCTCTTGAAATTTCTATTCCCTTTCCCAAATCTCTGCTGACCAAAACAGTTAGGAAATCCCGTGGTCTGTATTTTTTTAATTTTTTCTTCAATGTTTGTTTCTAATTCAGAGGAAGGAGTATCTTTAAATCTTAATACAATACGAAAACGGTTATACTTATGTCTCCCTACTGCAAGAGGAGTATCATGCCAAGTTGTAGTAATGATTTTTGCAACCTGTCCCAAATGCTTGAGAAATTCTTCTCTTCATTTCGTCTGATCTCATCAGATCTTTTCTAATACACTTTTGTAGATACAGATTCGTTGTCTGGTGACAGCATGTTTATCTTTCAGTCCAGAAATCCCCAAATCTTTCCTCTCAATAGGGAAACTTTTACACAGATGGGCGATGATATCCATGGTATTTTTATTCTCTTTCTCAAATTGGACAAAAAAAACATCTCCTTTTCCACTGAGTTCAAATCCTAAAAGTTCTTCTACAAAAAAATCTTGGGGAGTATGTTTAAACGTGAAAAGCATAGATGTATGTTTATGAGATAATAGAGGTATAATTATCAATATTTTTTTAAGATGTTAGTAATATATAGATTAAAAGCAATATCTTTTCTCTTTTGTAAACCTAATTGCTGCAACTCTAACACATATTTTTTATTTTATATTGACAAAACATAAAAAATCATTATATATGTTCTTGTGTGAGGGGTAGTTAGAGAGATAAACATGTTTTGGAATGAAATATTTAAATGATGTTTTTAATGGAGCGAAATGAACAACTTAAAACTTTTGGAAGATAGAATAGGTAGAATACATAGTATTCCAAAAATTAAAAATGAAATACGTCATGATTATGAGAGAATATTATCTATGTTTTTTTGAAAAGAAATTAATCTTATAAGCATAAAAAGGGGAATATTTCTTTCAAAATCACCTAAAGATATAATTTCTTGCGATTATTTTGAAAAGGTCCATGATACTCTTATTAAAGAAGTTTGTAATAAAGATATTGGGGGGGGGGAGTATGAAGATTATTCAAGATGTGTTATATTTAAATATAATGATGATAAAAAATTTATGTTTGTTAGAAGTGGAATAGCTCCTAAATATTTAAATGGAAAACGTCTTATTAGAGAATCTCAAATTCTTAAAGAATGTCCTTCAGTTCAGAATATTTTAATTGAAATATGATATTTAGAGGGGAGAATGATAGATTTAAAGAAACAAGAACTGGAAAATAGAATAGGTGATAATATCAAATGTATTGTCGAATAGAAAAACGCTTGTATTTAATATGCTCTTTTGTACACTAGGGGGGAAAGATATTTCCCTTTTTTGTTTTTTTTATTTTTCAATGGTAATATTGTAGAGCATGGACACAAGTAAAATTAGAAATTTTTGTATTATTGCACATATTGATCACGGAAAATCAACTCTTGCGGATAGGATGTTAGAGATTACCGAGACGAT
>PDOX01000097.1 GCA_002746475.1 candidate division SR1 bacterium | reverse complement strand
TGGGCATTTTTCATCGCATAACTGTATGTTCCACATGGCATCATCGATGCATCGTTAAGATGATCTCAAAAAATCATCACTTCATCGGTGGTAATTCCAAATTTTTGTTTGATCTGTTCAACAGCTTTCCCTTTGTCTACTCATGGATTACAAATATCTATCCAAGATGCTCCCGATAACACGACATCATAGTTCTCTTGAAATTTCTCAAAATCGGGGAAAATATATTTTTCGGATCCTTTTGGGTTATAACTTGTGAGTTTTACAATGCGGTCATCATACTCATCTATTTTGGTTAAGTCTTCAACAATTTCTAGTTTATGAAAATATTTCTGAATTTCTGCTAAACTTTCTTCTGAATCTGGTTGTTCAATATAAGCAGATTTTTCACCAGAAATCAAGAAACAACTTCCTTCTTGCTGTCTAGAAATATGTATCATCTCTTTGAGTTCAGTTTTTGGCATTTCGGCGATAGCAAGTATTTCATCTTGATAAGAGACGAGTCCTCAATTTTCAGCAATAAAAATAATATCTTGCTGAGCATCAGCAAACATCGCTTTCAAAGTTGCATATTGTCTTCCACTTGCGACAGCAAATTTTACTCACTTTTTTTCTAACATTGGAAGTATATCCCAAAATTCCTGTGTGATGTTTCCTTCTTTGTCTAATAATGTTCCATCCATATCTGAAACAATTAATTTGATATTTTTTTGCATGTTATTTTCTTTAAATAAAGACTATAAAATATAACCTTATAATGAGTATCCTTCTCTTTTTTGCAAGAGTTTTTTTCTTCGAAAACCTACTCAAATCTCAATGCATCAATCGGTTTCAATTTAGCGGCTTTCCAAGCAGGAAGAATCCCAAAGATTACCCCAACCCCGATAGCAAATGAACATGCTAAAATAATAACATCAAACGTCAATACCGCAGGAATCTCAAAATTTTTCAATAAAAACACAATTCAATAACTTCATCCAAGAGCAATAATTGCCCCCAAAATAGACACAAAAATAGACTCTGTCAAAAACAATCCAATAATATGATATTTTTTTGCTCAAATTGCTTTTCTGATACCAATTTCTCTGGTTCTC
>PDOX01000027.1 GCA_002746475.1 candidate division SR1 bacterium | reverse complement strand
GAAACTGCGAATCATTACAGTCCTGACAATGATATGTAAAATAGCATTTTCTCAAATTATCACCAACAATACATTGGTACGAATTATTTGACTGTACAATGTCAAAATTGTCTACACAATCTTGAATCTTCTTTATTCTTGTACTATACAGGGTGTCTTCTGTATCAATGATATCATAGCAATAATAACAATTTTTACAGTCAGAAATAAAGTTATTATATTCTGAATTTTCGTTGCGAAGATTAAGGAATGCTGATTGTGGGACTTCTATAAATAATGCATTAAATTGCTCTGAAAAAGTTTTTGAAAAATCAAAATCTCTCCCATATTCCAAAGCATCTCGTTGATCACTTCGCCAATTTTTCTGGTCATAGACCTTGTGGGGCTTATCGGGAGAGTATATAGAAATAATTTCTTTCCCAGAAAAATCACACTTTCTTTTGTAGAGTTTTCTTTCATTTCTAAACGAGAGTCTTCTCCTTTCTCTACATTTTGGACATTGAGTTGGTGTTGGGATTTCTATTTTTTCTCAATTGAACGAAGGCGAGACTTTTTTGTAAAACTCCAAATCTTTGTCTGTTATTGTAAATTCAGTAGCACATACGGTACAGTTTTTGGTTGCTACGATGGTTTCTGTTTGCATAGATGTTTTATGTAGTAAATAAATAAGAGTCATTCTGAGGCGTAGTCGAAGAATCTATTTCTGTTCACTGGATCCTTCACCCTACAGGTTCTGGATGACATTTCTCTTCCCTACCCCCCCTGTCCCGCAAAGCGGGACATCCCCCTTCTAAGGGGGACCTTTTTCTCTTCTTCAGAACTTTCTTCCAACCTCATATCTTATATTTCCTCAGCTTGGCGGTTTAGCTCCTCCATATATACATCATATAAGGACCAATATTTTTCTTTTCGTTCTGCTGGAATCTTTTCCAGTATATTTTTTTGTATTCGGGTATCAAGCAAAGTTTTTTGAGGTTTTTCAAAATAATTGTGTATCGTAGCAGTGTCATATACTTTATTCGTTTTGTCTGTTTTTAATTGTGTAAAGTAGGATTTGAGTTCTTGATTGTAGAAAGGATATCGTTTATCTTGGAGGTGAGATTTGAGGACTTGGACAAACTTTTTGTAATATTTTAGTTCTGTCTCTATTTGTTGCACCGCTTCTGGTTTAATCGTTTTATATTTTGTCTTTGTTTTCTTAGATTTCTTGGATTTCTTAGAAGAAGTTTTTTTAGTATTTTTTTTGATTTTCGGGGTTTTGATACAGGTGATTTTTTGCTTGTTGTATAATAGACAGGTTTGGTCATCAAATCTTTTGAGTTTTGTAGTTTGAAGGATCTTCAAATCTGCTACGGATAACCTTTCAAGTTCAGTATTTTTTTGTCCTGTAAGGATTGTTCAGGTTCAGATCGCTGTGTCTAGCTGAGCATCATTTGGATTGTAGCAATAGGTATCAAACGTATAGTCCTGATATTGAAGTTTTACACAGGTGGGTTTGCTGTTTGGAAATTGGAAGTTCCCCGTGATGGTTATATTTTTTCATGATTGTAAGCTACTCCTTGGTAGTGATTTTTTACGATCATTAATCAGGAGATGAAAGTTTTTATCTGTTATGAGAGAAGTAGTAGATAGGAGTGTGATCGTTTCTCTGTTTTTATCTTTTCCCTCAGGATTGTAATTGATGTGCTGTATTTTGATGTCAGTTGCTCAAATAGACTCTTCGCTACCGCTCAGAATGACAGTATTTTCTTGCGTTTCTTTTGATTTTTCATCATCTTGATTTTCTTGATCGTGTTGGAGACAAACATCTGACCACATTCCAAGCTTGCTGTTTTTAGCCGTTTGCATCAAGGTTTTAAAATTTCACTGCTGGGTATAGTTTGTTTGTTGATAGGTGTATTCTTTTGCGTATCAGTTGATAAGTAGCTGTCTATTGATGAAATTTTCATCTGAAATATCACCAAGATAGACATAAGCAAGTCGCCTTCCAAACTTGTCTCTGGAATTGGTGGTGCTGTCAGGAATGAGGGTGACCATTTTTTTGTTAATGAGGGATTTGAGGTATTTTTTTGCATCTTTCCCGAAGCATTCTGCCTTTCAAAATCTGACAATAGAACTTTCCGGAGCATCCACTCCCAACAATCTCACAGATTGGGTTTTTCCGTTGTGTTTGATTCTAAAGGTATCACCATCTAACACTGAACTGACGAGATACTCCCCAGCTTTGAAAGTGTTTTTGTCTTGGTAAGGATTATAGCTTCCACGAGCAATAACTTGCTGATGATAGCGAAGATTTACGATAATATCTTGCTTGCTTGGGTTATTATTTGGGAGCTGGAAATCTCCTTGGAGATACTTGTTTCCGTGTTGAGTAATGGTGCTATCTGTAAATTTTTTGGTTTTGTAGAGTTGATTATTTTTGTAAATATCTAGTGCAAAGTCTGACTTTTTTCTCTCATTTCAATTCGCTTGATCAAGAAATAATTGTGAAATATTTTGTGCAAAGTAAAGTCTTTCGTTGTCGATATCGACTCACTTTGGATTATAGTCAATATTTGTAATCGTGAGATAAGAAAGTCAATTTATGGATTCTTCGCTTTCGCTCTGAATGACAATATCTGTTTCTTCATCTGTTTTTTCTTGGTTTTCTTCTAAATTTTTTATCTTTAATGTACTGAGTCTGGCATAGCAGTATCTGTCAATAACGACATCATCTTTGAGAAGATTTACACAAGAATCCTGCTTCGGAAGTGAGAAATTCCCCGTCATAATCTTGTCCTGTCCAGCGAATAAAGTTCTGGATTTCAGCGAATAGTATTTCAGAGAATTCAGCGTCTGTAAACGATAATTTCTCAGATTAATATCTTCCTTACTCTTTGATTTTAGTGTAATTTGTTGCAGTTCTGGACTGTGATATTTTATGGTTTTGATTTCCACGGGGTCGGTGTTTTGCTCAGGAGCGGGATCAAATCTCGTCTGTCTATCATAACTACATCAGCCTCAACCTCAGCCAACATAGACCGTTTTGACAATCGGCTCAGACTGGACAGAGAAAAATTGGAGCAATTTATCATCAAAAGTAGGCGAGAAATTCAACGCTTCATCAAATATTCTTCCACACTGGACATCATGGGTGTTATAATACAGTGACTTGTTTGTAGTAAATCCAGAGTAATAGACTACATCCAAAATATCCTGCTCCATATCAACAATATTTCGGTCGTCATCATAGACATAATTCATCCCATAGACCGTAATCCATCAGGAATTCTGCAAAGCAAAATCTGCATTTGCAACAGCATCTAGTCCTTCATTGTATCGTGCATCAGTATCCGTGAACAAGAGCATTTTGTTATGTTCAAGATTAGTTGTCTGATAATATAAGCTTCCAGAAAGTGCCGTTCAGGAAAGGAAAAGATACTCATAACTTTCAGCGATATTTCAAGGATTTTCTATTTCAATAAAGGGATGGTAGGTTTGATTTCCCGGAAAAATTTCGGAGATCGTGAGTTGGTTTGGATTTCGGAAATCATTACAGTTAATGGGTAGTTGCAGACCAGTACTTGGAATAGGGGCATCTGGAATGGGCTGCGTAATATCTTTACTATTTTCTGCGGTTGTAAACAGCTTTCAAGGATTTCAAAGATAAGGCGTTTTGATATTATAAACTCTGTCTAGATTCAGCCCAATATAGGTGGTGATATAGTTTTGAGGATCAATTCATGAGCCAATTTTTTCAAAACTGGTGAAATCTCAGGAAAGCTTTTGCACTCGGTCATTATGGACTGTGAACGTGTCTAAAATATTTCAAGAATAGAGCAAATTAAGCTGTAATCCGTGAGCGTTTCATGAAGAAGATACTCAATCTAAGAGAAAAGAAAAATCTGCTTGGATTCACGAAAACTGGGAGATGTTTTCAAAAATACTTGGATCGGTGTAGAAAATAATTTGCTGTTGGGGTTGCAAGGTAACAGACTGTGAAATATTTTGTGCAAGGTTGTTTTGGTTTTGTAAGGTTCATGAAAGCGTTATCATTCATGAAAAACTCTCCGTCTGTGAGAGATTGGTGACTTCAATATAGAGCTTATCATAGGCATAGATTTCAGAAAGGTATTCGTTCCTGTTCCTGTATTTGTTCAAGTTCATGAATTTCAAGTATTGTTTCACGTTGAGTTTCACTCATCAGTAGACATCCAGACTTTTCAAGGGTTAGCAGTGAATCCAGAAAGCACATTATCACTATACCTTCATGAAGCTATCATAACCTCATTCGTATCGTTAAATCTATGCAGCGAAGTTTTTTTGAGCGAGTTTGCTTGTTTTATAGTTGCTTCATCTACTTGAAAAGTATCAAGTTGGGTTCATGAATATTCCAGCTGAATGTTCATAGTTTGGGTATCGTAAATATTTAGTCAAATATTGTTTTGTATGACTTTATTTTGATTGATGAGCATAGAAAAACTATCTCCTATCAAAACACTTTCTTCTGCTGGAATATTTGCTGATGCTATTGTTACGGGTACTGCTTTTGCTCAAATAATTGTTAAATTTCCAGAAAAATCTTCTGTTCCGTTATTGGTAATTTCTATTCGTTCATCATGTCCATCAAAATATACTTCTGTGATTTGTAATTGGGGAACACCTCCCCCAGTTGCCACCCCTGTGTCAATAAGCTGTCTACTTTGTCTAGTATTTATTCAAGTTAGCAGTTCTCAACTATCAATACCACTTCATGATAATACTTGGTTATCAGGGGAAATTTCTAAAATATTCAATCCTGTTCCTGTTACATTTTCTCATGTGGCTGGAGTATTTTCTGTTGTACTTTGTTCCATATTGTCATTCTGAGGCGTCGTTTCTTCCTCAATAAGACCCCCCTTTAATCCCCCCTCCGAGGGGGGACCGAAATGAGAAGGCTCCCCTTGGAGGGGAGCTGTCCCGCTTTGCGGGACTGAGGGGTCTGAATCCACTGGGTTTTGTTCTTCTGAACCCCCTTCTTCCCCCTTACTAAAGGGGACACTGGAAGTAATATCCTCTCCCGACAGCACTTCACCCGTTTCTGCAAAGGTCTGAAAAGTGAAAAATGAAAAATATTGCAAGAAAAAAAATGCTAGAAAAACATCCAGCACTCCCCAAATGAAAATTTTTGTTTTCATCATATTTTTTTTAGCGAACTAAAAAATTGTGGTATATATCACTCTGTATATACATAAATAGACAGACGTTGTCAAGGAGAAATTAAGTTTAGAAATTTAAGCTATGTAACTATTATAAATTTTTTGTACAGTATTTCATCAATTTTTTGCTGTCATATAAGCTCACATTCTTTCAGAATTTTTCTGCTTATAATTAGCCTGTGAAGACAGAAAACCTTTTCCATCAGGTCAAATATTATCAGCTAATTCTTTTACAGTTGGTATTGAAAGAGAACCATAAACTTTTCTATATTCTTCAATTCTTCGTTGAAGATTTTTTGAAACAGCATCAATACCTTCTTTCCATGTTTTAAATATCCTTGTACTTCAATCATCAGTATTTCATACATTCCCTGGATTTCTAGTTTTTGCTCATTTTCAAGCGGTTCAATATGAAGAATCATTTTTCATAAATGCCATTCCATACAACCATGGAATATTAAATTCATTACATGATTCTATAACTTCTTGGCTTGTAAATGGTGCTTTCTTTAACTCATTTTCTATAATTTGTTTTTGTTTTGCTTCTGATAAATTATTAGTCAGTTGATTTATTGCATTTTCATCATTTCAATTATCATTACTCTCTTTATTCTCATCTTCACTATTATTTTGCACTTTCTCTACTCCTCAATATTTACTTTTATCTTCAAGACCAAGGGCGACTCCTTCTACAAAGAAATGATCCAAGACAAGATTTCCCATCAACGCGAAAGCGAAATCATCTGGTGAGGTAATTTTTTTCATAAATTTCTGGTTTTTCATCAATTCTGGGATCGCTTTTTTGAGATATTTATCAATAAATCAATTAATAATGTTTTCATCCGTAGGAATACTCTCTACAACTTCTATTTTTTCTTCCGTTCCTTCTGAGTTTTTTACCGTTTTCTTTGTATATTTTACTCCAGCCATGCCCAGACTTTTAACAATATTTACATTTAATGCTGAAGGGTTTTCTTTTATGGCTTTTTGTAAAGAACCTGAAAGTAAAGCATAGTTTTCTGGAATTTTGTTTTTTGACATTTGTTTATCCTCCTCTTTCAATGCTTTTAATTCAGGAATATTGTCAAAAGTTGTGTGTCAAGTTTGGCTTTCAATAGTAGTTTTATGTGTTTGATAAAACTTCAAAGCTTGGGAAATAAACGCTTTTCTTTCCGGCTGGATTTCTATTCACTTGTTAATATTATTTTTGATATATTCTTTATGCACTCCTTCTAAACCTCCTGAAAAACCGATAAGCCCTAAAATAAAGTCTACAATCTTTCTGATGGTTCCATCTGGTTTTCATAACATGTCTATCAAATACCCACTTCAAGTCTTTATTCCTAGCATCTTTGCCATTCATCCCATACTTCATACTACGCCCTCTACTGCTGCACTCAGTGATGTATAGGTTCACGAAATATCTGTATATAAATCGTTTCTTTTACTAAGTATTCATTCTGCAGTAGTTAACGATTTTTGAATTTTTTTAATGATAGATTTTGTGATAGGAATATTTTTATTATTAGCTATTTCTGTTAATTTTTGTGTATTAACATTTTCTTCTGGTTTTCCTATTGTCAATTGCAAGGTATTTTTAATCGTTTCATAATTGTCTAATACATCACTTGAAAGCAAGTTTTTACATTTGACAGGGTTTGTCAATTCTTGTACACTTGTACCATTTCCATACTTAACTTTATTATCAACAAGATATCTTTTTAAATTTTCAATTCTCTTTCATAATTTTAGATATCCTCATCAGATATTGAAAGCAGTAATTAACCTAAAAAACATCTTTGAATTACTTTTTTTATTTGCTTTTCCAAAAGTTTTGAAAAACTCCTTGGCCTCATCTTCTCCCATATTTGTCAATTCTTCCATCAAAGCAAATTGCACGGCAACATTCATACTATCACGAACTTTTTGGTCTACAAAATCAAGGTTAGGCGAAAAATAAGTATCTATTACCTTATGAATCTGGTTTCCAAATTTTTCTATTTGTGCTTCATCTCGCCCCATCTCTTCTTTTAATTTATTATACATTACTGTATCTTTTATCAGTTCGTTTGTAGAATATTGAGGGACTTCGTAATTTTGTAATTTCTCATTAGAATTTTTTATCTGACTTTTTAATGTTTTTAGTGCTAAATCAGTTAAATTTAAGTTTTCATCTGTATTTAGATATTCTATTAAAACTTGCTTTTTTTCTTCTTCCAAATTTATATCTTTTAATAAATCATCAACTATATTTTGATTTTCATTAACCCATTCATCAAATATTTTTTCTGATTCTTCCAATAATTTTTTATCACCAAGATTTTGATTTACTAGCTTTTTCAATTCTTCTTTATTTTTTCACTGAAAAAACTTTCCCCATAATCATTCTAAATCTTCATTTATTGTTTTTTCTAATTTTTCATCAGAAATTTCTGTTGCAGAAAAAATATCCTTATTTTCTTTTTTATTCACATCTTCTAATTTTATATCTTGAATGTTATCTATATTAGGCATTTTCAAAAAAACATCTACTAAAATAGTTTTTTCTCCAATTCTATTATACTCAAGAATGTTTTTTTGTCAAAAAATGGGAGAGATTTTATGAGATTTGGAATTACTCCCCAAACCCAAGATAGACCTCCCCTGTATCCCCTCCTCCCAGGAGGGGCCGAAATGTAAAAAGCCTCCCCTTGGAGGGGAGGTCCCTGCGAAGCAGGGGGTGGGGTCTAAAACAAAAGGAGGAAATTCAAATAGGACAAAAACGGAAAGACCCCGTATATCAACAGTCAAGCCAGGAATGACTAAAAAGCTACCCCTCAAAAAAACTTACAAGGATTTTTTCCTTTGCGGAAGTGATATTTGACACAATGTCGACACTGTCTACTTCTTTCTTGAAATCCTTGTAATGTTCTAACAATTTCGCCATTTCTTCTACAAAATTTGAAGATTTTTGGTTGAGGGAAATATCTTGATATTTGTTTACATAATATTTGGCATTGGTGGACTGATCATGCGTCCAAGGGATCGCAACAATAATCGATTTGATGCCGTATAATTTCTGTTCTGCGAGCGAAGTTGTCCCTGCACGCGTGATCGCGATATCGGTATGATAGAGCAAAGTCCCCATCTCTTGCTGACTCACAAAATCAAAGAGTTTTACATGGGGGAGTTTTTGCTGAAAGAGTGTTCTTAACGCTTGGTTTTCTTTTCCTAAGATTACAAAAATATTATATTCTGGTCAAGGATTTGCACTAATAACGGCTTCGTAGAGGGTTTTTGCCCCTTGGGAACCTCCAATGAGCAACAGATTCGTTTTTATTTTATTTCCCTGCTGATGTATAGCAAGTTTTTTTACAAAATCTTTGGGAGTTTTTCCATCTGAATAGAGATTATCGGACAAAATCTGTCCAACGGTTTCTGCTCCAGCTAGTACATTATCAAACCCTGTAAACACTTTTCTTGCACACTTTGCGGCAATTTTGTTTACTAATCAAGGTTTGGTATCTGATTCATGGACAAGGATTTTTTTTCAAAATATTTTTCCTGCGATAACAATCGGAAGGGCAGCATATCATCATTTACAAAAAATGATATCAATTTTGTGGGTCAAAAGAAAACCCATGGCTTGGATTACCCCCAATCAAAATTGTATCATATCTCTGATGTTTTTTAGCAACGGTACAAAGCCCCTTTCTCTACGAAATTTCCCTGAAAGAATACTTTTGAAGTGCAATGTTTCAATATTCTTACAGCTTGTCTGCAAATGTTCACATCTTTCTTGTTCTAATGAGTTTTTTGTCCCTACTCGGTAGATGTTTTTACATTTTTTTGCATAGTTAGGATTTTTATCAATATATTCTATCAAGGACTGAATCGGAAAAACATGCCCTCCGGTTCCCCCTCCTGCAAGAATGATGTTATATTTTTTTTCTATTTTCATCTACTTGAAACATTATAGAATATAAAAGCAAAAAAATGAAACACTAAAATTTATCAAACACCTTGTGATGCGGGTGCTCTTCATCAGTAATGACAATTTCCTCGTTGGCTAAAATATCATCATCAAGCATTTTTTCCTTATGCTCTGGAATATTCTGCTCTTGTGGATCTGCTTGTATATCTCCTTGCATTTCTTCCTTTCTTTCTTCTTCTGTTTTTAGATTTGCTTCTGGTTCTTGATATATACTACGATATGGCGTAAGGTTTGAAGTGTCAAACGTCTGCTTTGCGACAGCGTATTCATAGTCCATTTGCTTGCGAATCCAAAATTGCTCAGGCGTTCCAAGTACTTCGTGCAAGATAATATCTCGCTGAATGGTGAAATTTCTCTTTCCCTTGATCAATTCGTTCAGTTCAGAAGTGTTTTTTCAACACAAACTCGCCATGTCTTTTTGTGTCAAACTCTTCTCTTGGAGCAGTTTTTTTAGCTCAATTCCAGGATGAAAC